>CBDULU010000238.1:0-4038 GCA_965368155.1 uncultured Flavobacteriaceae bacterium | reverse complement strand
CTTCATTTCAATTTTATTACCAAGCTTTAAATTTTAGGGATTTATTTTAAAGAACGTATTTCCATATCAAACGTAGATATAATTAGTTTTTAATCCTAGTTTAAACATACATGTTTTTATAAAAATAACGTAATATAATAGTTTATAATTACGGTTTTACCTGAATGTATTATGATTTTTTATAATAGTATAGTATTAAATATAATTCTATTTATAATATTATAATATTATTATTTTTATATATTTGTAATACAATAGTATTATATATTTATTGTTATTATAAGTTTATAATCTTATTTTTTATATTATGAAGGATTTGAAACAAAGGTTAATGATTGAGCAACTTGATAAAAAACTTCAAGTGTATACTCCACTGGTCAGTACTAGTATTCCTGATAAGGGGTGGATTCATGTGATTCGTAAAGCTTACAAGATGTCATTAAGACAATTTGGAGAGAGATTGGGGATTACACCACCATCTGCTGAAAACATAGAGAAAAGAGAAAAAGAAGGTAGTATAACACTACGCAGTTTAGAAGAAGCTGGACGAGCATTAGATATGAAGCTTGTATATGGATTTGTACCGATGCATGGGTCAATAGAAAAGACAATTGAAGACAGAGCAAGAGCTTTGGCACTGGAGATTGTTAAAGCGACTTCACACACTATGGTATTGGAGGACCAAGAAGTGACAAATGAACGTCTTAAAAAAGCTGTAGATAATAAAGCTGCGGAATTAATTTATAAAATGCCCCGTTATCTATGGGATTAAAGATTGAGTACGAGAAAGGTCAGACACCTTTGAGTGAAGAGGAAATGGAAGGATTGAAAATTCCAACGATTACCACACGAGAAGAATTAGATGAATTTGAACAGCAAAATATTGAAAAGGCATTAGAATGGTATTTATATCGTAAGAAATTTAAAGTGGATAAAATACTAACAGAAGATTTTATCAATCAAGTTCATGTTAAGATGTTTAGTGATGTTTGGAATTGGGCTGGGCAGACCAGACGTAGTGAAAAGAACATTGGAGTTCCTTGGGCGCAAATTCCTATCCAATTACGTCAGCTTTTAGAAGATTGCAAATATTGGATTGAGAATGAAACTTATTCTGATGAAGAAATTAGTATTCGGTTTAAGCATCGACTTGTAGCTATCCATATATTTCCTAATGGCAATGGTAGACATTCACGATTGATGGGAGATATTATGATGAAACATATATTCAATAAACCAATATTTACGTGGGGTCAGCGTAATTTGGTGAATAAAAGTGTTGTGCGTGATTCCTATATTAAAGCATTAAAAAATGCCGATGGAGGTAATTTTAACGACCTAATTGATTTCGCACAATCATAGTCGCTTTTGGAACTATCGCATCAAATGAAACACATCAGCAGCAGCTCTAAGCGCATCAGGGTCTGACTTTTTATAGCTTTCGGTGGAGGTAATATGACGATGACCAACCATTACTTGAACTTTTCTTAAATCATATTGTTGCAACCAAATGGTGATGACCGAAGCACGGATTTGTTTCAGGTTGGTAACTTTGAAGTCAAGCGTTCTAAGCTTTTTGGTCAGAGGATTTATTTTAAAGAAAGTATTACTATATCAAACGTAGTTATTCCATATACTGAGACCTTCAAGTCTGAAGCCCTCACCTCCAAGCCCTTCAGAAAACCCTTCAACTAACCTTCTTTCTGATCGATTCGAGTTGGACCCCTATATTGGTCAGCATTTGAGCAATACTTTCTGTATTGATCTCGCTTTCATCGTATTCACTCAAATTGATATGGCAGGTAAATTCCCATAATTCGAGAATTTCGTTTATTGGAACATAATAAGGATCGTACTTCCTGTTGTCTGAGACCATCAACAGGCACTGATGTTCCTCGACCTTATCATAAACTCTTTTGTAAACGAGGCCATCATTATGCGTTAGTACGATATAGGTACTACCACTGTTCAAATGACGAATATCTTCAAGATAGCGGGCAATGATAAAAGAACCACTTTTAATAGGAAGCATGGAATCTCCCTTTATCGGAAAAGCTCTATGCTTTCCTATGGGCAAAAAAGGTAATTTTAAACTGTTCAGACTTTCAATATACTCCGGATCAGCATATCCTCTTAGATAACCAGCCGAAGCATCATCCGCAACGATCTCAACCATATCCTCATTATCTTCATTGACCTTGATGGGAAACAAAATACGCTGATTTCCAATATGAATAAAAGAGGCATCCTCGGCCTTTGAAAGATCATTTTTGATCAGCACATCAATAGGAAGATTAAAATAATTGGAAAGTTCGATCAAAATTTCAACCGGTGGTGAAGACCTGCCTTGCTCGTAAGACGCCACACGTTCCCTGCTAATATTCAACTCATTGGCAAAAAATTCCTGGGTATGGTTCTTTAGTTCCCTGAGATGTTTGATGTTATTTGCAATAAAATTCATAATGGTACATATTTTATCAAGGTGTGGTACAAATATAACCTAAATTTGTAACATATTCCAAAATTATCTTTTTAACGACTCGATGTACCTGAATACACATACCTATTACAGCTTGAGATACGGCACTATAAAACCAGAAGACCTACTGGCTCTTGCTAAAGACAAAGGGCTGAAAACCTTTGCCTTAACTGACATAAACAGTAGCACAGCCTGCATTGATTTTGTACGCTTATCTTCTAAGTACCATATAGATCCGGTTGTGGGGGTTGACTTTAGAAACGGCGTACAGCAAGAGTTTGTTTTGCTGGCCCGAAACAACAAGGGTTTCCGCTATATCAATGAATACCTCAGTGGTTTACTCCATCAAAAAGAATTTATTGTGGCAACAGAGCCTCCGATCATGTCGGAAGTATTTGTGATCTATCCCTTTTCAAAAGAACTAAATCGTCCTCTGAATGAAAATGAGTTTCTGGGGGTGAGTCCTGATGATCTGCCCAGGTTAAAATTTTCCAAGCTCAAATGGCCCATGGAAAAACTGGTTATTCTGCAAACAGTTTCCTTTCAGAATAAAAAAGGCTTTAACACGCATCGCCTATTAAGAGCAATCGATAACAATACTTTATTGAGTAAGCTTCCCCTTTCTGAGCAAGGAGAGGAAACAGATATCATGTTGTCTGTTTCAGCATTATGTGAATTATACAAAGCGTATCCCCAGATCATTCAAAATACCCAGCAAATCCTGGAACAATGCCACATTATATTTGATTTTGAGAACAAGATTCCCAAAAACCAAAAAACCTATACCCGTAATGAAGAGTTGGATTTTAGGCTCATGAGAAAGTTAGCTTACCAAGGCCTGAAGTATCGCTATAAAAAACTGGGGACCCGTATTTTTAATCGTCTGGAAAAAGAATTGGAGATTATTCAGCAAAAGCAATTTGTCTCATATTTTCTGATCAACTGGAAGATCTTAAAATATGCCAGAAGCAAAGGTTATTACTATGTTGGCAGAGGTAGCGGAGCCAACAGTATTGTAGCTTATCTCTTACGGATTACTGATGTAGACCCCATAGAACTTGATCTTTATTTTGAAAGATTCATCAATTTGTACAGAAAAAATCCACCTGATTTTGACATTGATTTTTCCTGGCGTGACCGGGATGATATCACCAATTTTATCTTTCGAACCTTTAAGAACACCGCTTTGATCAGTGTATACAACACCTTTAAATTCAAGGCTTCTGTACGTGAACTCGGTAAGGTTTTCGGTTTGCCCAAAGAGGAGATCGATAAACTCAGTAAAAGACAATTTCAGATTGATCAATTGGATTTCTTATCAAAACTGGTCATTGCTTACAGCCAATTCATAGAAGGATTTCCAAATTATCTGGGAATCCATGCCGGAGGTATTCTCATCTCCGAAAAACCTATTGCCCATTATACGGCTACTTTTTTTCCTCCAAAAGGCTTTTCAACCACGATGTTTGATATGGTGGTCGCTGAGGATATCGGTCTTTATAAATTCGACATTTTGAGTCAAAGAGGTTTGGGGAAAATTAAAGAGGCGGTAGAAATCG
>CBDULU010000237.1:0-4059 GCA_965368155.1 uncultured Flavobacteriaceae bacterium | reverse complement strand
TCAAATTCAAGATCACCCTGCCAATATCCTGGGCAGCAATATTGACCTTCCCAATACTATCGTCAAAGTCTGTTTTCAAGGTGGCGTTAAAAGTTTTGTCTTTTGCCCGCAAGCCATGATAAGCCAATCGCAGGTATTCATCTGCCAGCGCATTGATATCTGTAGGTTCTTTTTTACCATCACTACTTCTACTGTGCTGTAACATCCCTTTTACAATGGCGTCAGCCCGCTTGCCATGAAACATTATTTTTTGTTCATTGTCATCAATATCTTTGGCTATCGCTTTTACCTCATCAAAATTTCCCTTTTCCAGTTCTTCCTTCATTTCTTCAATAAGCTCTGAATTCACCTCAGAAAAATTATTGACAAAATTCAAGGGGTTTTGGATCTCATGGGCGATACCTGCGGTTAACTCCCCTAAGGAAGCCATTTTTTCTGATTGGATCAATTGAGATTGGGTGCCTTTAAGATCTTCGATCGATTTGTTCAATTGTTCGGTACGGTGCTTCACTTTTTCCTCCAAAATGAGATTTTCTTTTTTCAGCATTCGGGAACGGTATTGAACAATAGCTCCAACAATGGTGAAAAATGCAATCACGTACAATACCCAAGCCCACCAGGTATTGGTCCAATGTGGTAAAATTGTAAAACTAAATTCCGCAGGGGTGCTCCAAATGCCATCAAATGTTCGACTGCGGACCTTAAAGGTGTAGTTCCCAGCGGGTAGATTTCGATAATTTTCACTAAATGGTTTGTCGCTGATGTCACTCCAATTATTATCAAAGCCCTCAAGCATATAGCTGTACCGTGTTTTATCTCTATTCGATAGTTGGGTACCGGTAAATTGAAAACTCAAATAGTTATGTTCAAAAGGAATCCTTAGGTTCTCAGGTAAGTTGAAATTGCCCTTCAAACTATCCCATTTAATATTATTCTCTACTAACCAACCGGTTTCTTCCGGAATTTGACTTGCAAGATAAAAAGTATCCTTTCGAGCACTAAACAAGGTGTCCAGTTGGGGATAGTTTTGCATAAGTGCCTTCTTATCATAAAAGTTTTGAAACTTATCTGATATTGATATTCCGGAAATATAAGTAACGCTGCGTGAAGTATCCTGTTCCGCCGTGTTGGTAAGGGTAAGCACCTGTGATTCATTTCCCCACCACAATTTGTCTTTAAAGGCAAAAGCAGCATCGGCATTGAAATCTGTATAGATGAATCCTTGCTCCTTTCCATAAGATTTTAGATCAAAGTCCATGGGGTCAGTACTGGCCTTATTTGTATTTGGCATAAAAACTGTCAACCCGTTTCCTGTTCCAATATAGATTTTTCCTTTGTTTTCATAAATGGTATAAACCGCCGGGTCAACTAGTCCATTTTCCGGTAAGAACTTAGTCAAGACTCCATTTTTCTGATCTGCGATCAATAAACCTGATCGACTTCCCATCCACAATCTTTGTTCTTTGTCTTTAAAGAAAGCTCCTGTATTTCGCTCACTGATTTTTCCATCCTCCATCAGATAGGAAATGGTATTTTCCTCCTCATTAATGATGTTTATCCCAAGATCAGTGCCTACCCAGATCTGTCCTAGTTCATCCTCTGCAAATCCCCATATGATATTTCCAATCAATCCATCTCTATTTGTAAGTAACTTAAAGGTGTTACTTTTTAAGTCAATCAATTCGACCTGTCCATTTCGAAAAGTACCGGTCCAAATTCGGCCTTTACGATCGACTATACTCGAAGAAGGAAAGTAATTATTGAGTCCATTGGCCACAGTAATCGCAGTAATCTCTTCTTGTTCAGAATTCAAAATGGCCAGACCAAACCCAGGAGCAACGATCAGATAATCCCCAGAGGGAAGATGCTGAAAGTAATAAGAAATATTGTTAGCTTTATTTAATTGAAGTCCATATTCAACTGTCTTGATGCTGTTCTTTTCAGGATCATAAATATCAAAACCCTGTCTCGTACCAATCCATAATTGTCCGCGGTCATCTTCTAAAAAAGACCAGGCATCAGGTCCGCTTACTCCATCCTGGGACGAAAGAAAGTTGGGCATCAGTCCTGCAGTATCCATAAGGTTAATTGCTGAAGAGGTAGCTATCCACATCTGTCCATGATGATCCAAATACATAGTATTTACCAGGTCATCACTTAATCCTTTTGACGCATTCAGGAATTTTAGATTTTCTTTGGACGAGTCAAAAATATAGACCCCCGTATTAGAAGACATCCATATTCTTTTGTCATTCCCTTCAGTAAAATGATTGATAATAGAAGTCATTCCTTGTTGGGTTCCGAGATACTGAATCTTTTCGCGACTTGCATCAATAATTGAAACACCTTCATCCTGGGTCCCAACCCAAACTCTGTTTTCACTATCCCTAAAAAGCCCTGACACAGATGCCAGTGAATGCTCATTTTGATTCTCAATGGTTTGAATTCTCCCTGTATTGACATCTAGCACAGACAGACCTGATACTGAACCTATCCAAATATTACCGACCTGGTCTTCAGTCAGATGCATCGTATTTCCATTATCGCCAGGCCTTAGACGAGAAGTATGTCTGAAAGTATCTTGATTTGGATCAATAACATAAACACCACTTTGAAGTGTCCCTAACCATATCATACCCCTGCTATCCATTAACATTGTGCAATCTGTATTAAAATTGAATCCTTGTGTAAAAACACTCGCGTTACTGACCAATCCGGCTTTTAAGTCGAGCACATAGATCCCATTTTCTGCGGTATACACCCATATTCTACCTTTTTTGTCCTCAATAATATCGTTTACACTTGCTTGTGCTCCTGTGAATATTGGATCAATGAAATCATATACTTCCAGGTATTCGCCATCAAACCTGCAGAGTCCTTTGTCGGTAGCGATCCACATCATACCATCCTTATCCTCCATCATGGCGCTTACAAAGTACCCAGGAAGTCCCTGATCTTCTCCAAATTCGAAAATACCAACAGTAGCATTCTTTTGTATTTTAGGCAAACTGGCTCTCACCTTCAAAGGAACTTCAAGAATCGAAGTTGAAAAATTGATTGGGCTTGAGGAGAGCTCCTCAAAATTGATCAAAGTGTCTTGATCCTGATTGAATTGAAAGGTTATTTCATTAATTGGTGCCTTAAGAGGAAAAAAACCATCGGGGTAAAAGGGTTTGGATGGCAGATTCTCTATAGCTACTTTTCTTGAAATTGTAGGCTGGAAATTTGTTGTGTCGTTGACCCTCCATTCTATTTTTTTTGGTTCACTAAATTGCAAAGGGGCAACACTCGGTTTTATAAACTCAGTTCTATCCTTTGGAAAAGGTACAGCTTCTTGTTTTCGATTACAGGAAAAAAATACCATAATCAAAAGAGTACAGTAAACAAACAGTATAGGTTTATGGTTATATTTTATTGTCATAAATTATTGAATTATTCTTGGGTTGGCAGATTAATTATAAATGTTGTTCCTTCTCCTTCTTTTGTCTCAACTCGTAACTCCCCTCCATGCGCCTTGACAATGTCATAACTCAAGCTCAGCCCCAAACCCGTTCCCTGACCAGTTGGTTTGGTTGTAAAAAAGGGCTGGAATATTTTATCAAGCACTTTTTCAGGTATTCCATTGCCATTATCGGCCACCTTGATTTCTAATTTATTACCTTCTTTATGGGTACTTACGGTTACCGTTGGCTCATAATTTTCAGCACTGGATTTCTTTTTTTCATCAATTACATAAAAGGCATTGGTGATCAAATTCAAAATTACCCTGCCAATATCCTGGGCGGCAATATTGACCTTACCAATATTATCGTCAAAGTCTGTTTTCAAGGTGGCATTAAAAGTTTTGTCCTTTGCCCGCAAGCCATGATAAGCCAATCGCAGGTATTCATCAGCCAGCGCATTGATGTCTGTAATCTCTTTTTTGCCATCGCTACTTCTACTGTGCTGCAGCATACCCTTGACAATGGCATCTGCTCTTTTCCCATGATGGTTTATTTTGTCTAAATTTTGCTTTACATCACCAGCAATTGCCTTTACCTCCTCTAAATCATTATGATC
>CBDULU010000236.1:0-4060 GCA_965368155.1 uncultured Flavobacteriaceae bacterium | reverse complement strand
CACCTGTCGGGGAACAACGTGACGAAAGTTCCATTTATCTGGATCTTGCCAGAGCCTGTGGGATGCAGCTATTTGGTTCTAAAATGGCCCAGTCGTTTTTTACGGGGATACAAAACTATCACACCAGAAAAAATAAAAAAGAATTTCCAACCCTGCCCCAAGAGGCTTTGCTAAATGGACTTTTGCGACTTACCAGGCAATCGTCCTTTAAAAAAATACAGAAAAACAAAAATGGAATTTTGGGCAAAGATCACAAGCCAGGAAGTTTTGTTCCTAAAAGAGTGATGACAGCCGATAAAAAACTTTGTTTGGCCCCGCAGATCTTATTAGAAGAATCTGAGAAATTAGACCTTCATTTTGATCATGAAAAAACCAATGCACATCGTTTTAAATTAATTACAAAACGGGCAGTTACGACGCACAATAGCTGGACCCACAACATTGAACGAATGACTTCTAAAGGGAGAGAGACGAATTATGCCTATTTACATCCAACTGACATGCAAGACTTAAAATTGATGGAACTGGATTTAGTTGATGTTCGTTCAGAAACGGCTTGCATCCGGCTTGCCGTTAAAAGTTTAAAAACATTAATGCCAAAAACCATAGCGGTTCCCCATGGATGGGGACATCAACATGCCAAAGGATTAAGCCATGCGAACAAAACCGCCGGCGTAAATGTAAATATATTGGCTGCAGATGGTCCGGAAAAGCTGGATAAAATCTCAGGAATGGCTCATTTAACAGGTATTGTGGTGGATGTTAAAGCTGCAGAGGGAGCCTTGCAAGCGAACTGGTCAGGGATATAAAACGATTTATTAATAGCTGAAATTATATGAAAACACGAATCATACTAGGTGCAATAATCATATCGATTTGCTTGCTTTCATGCAGTGAAAAATCTCATTCGGTAGAATACTCGAAAGAATCGGTTAAAGTAGCTGTTCCATTTGCCAGAGGAATAATTTCTACAGAAAACAACAGTGAGTTTTCCCTAATGTTCACTCCTGATGGTAGAAAGGTATATTTCTCACGAAGAGCTCCGCAGGAAAAGCAAAAAATTTATGAATCTGAATTCCAAAATGGTACATGGACAGCACCCAGCTTATCCGAATTTTCAACAGATAGAGATGAAGCTCCTTCAATTACTCCAAATGGAGAATTATTCTTTTTTGGCTCTGAAAGACCGATACCTAACAAGCCGAACAAAGGTAATTTTGATATGAACATATGGATGATGAAAAACACGAATTCAGGCTGGACCGAGCCAGAACCTTTGCCATTTCCAATAAACGAGGTTCAAATTGAGGATGAGGAATGGCCTTCTTCTAATAATAACTTTCTGTTCGCAATTGACAATGAGACTTTTTACTTCACGACAATGGTGAGAGGTGAGAAGGCTGTTAAATTATATCAAACAAATTATAAAAATGGGGAGTTTTCTGCCCCTGTAGAAATCAAGGGATTATTTGATGACGAAAAATATTGGGTTTACTCGGCGGTTGTTTCTCCTGATGGAAAGTATTTGGTGTTTAACTCTTACGGAGCTCCGGGAGGTGCAGGTGGTGAAGATATATTTGTTTCAAAAAGGATTGGGACTGGATGGACTAAGGCAAAGCCGATGGGGATTAAAATAAATTCAACAGATGAAGAAAGTGGACCAAGATTTTCAAGAGATGGAAAATACTTCTTCTTTACAAGAGCTAAAAATTTAGGAAATTACGAATATGGCGAATGGGATATTTTTTATATTGAAACTGAATTTCTACAACTAGAAAAGCTATTTGACCAAAACTGATAAAACATTAGAAAAAGGTTCGTTCTTAATTCAATGCCAATCTTAAGGATTAATTTCCTTTTCGATCAGGTCTACCAGCTCCCTGGTATTCTGAATCATTGTTTGGTATTCGGCCATCAACAGACCACTGTTGTATTTTGACAAAACAACTCCATTTTTAAATTTCATGTTGTTTAGTAGCACTTGGACTTCTTCCTCGGAGATTTGAATAGCTGTTTGCTCATTTTCTGGATCCAATTGGGCTTCAAAGTTCCTGAGGTTGCTGTCGAGATCCGCAAAAGAAAAATAGGTATCATACAAATAGCTCTCGTAATCTTGCTGCATCTCCCCCTCAATAAAGGCTATTTTTTTGAATCCTACCTGCATGTTCTGTAATCCATTTTTGATGGATTTGTTAGACAAGATTGCCAAATTACCTGAATTCAAGAGTTCCTGGTAGGTATTGTCATGCTGGTTGAACGGAAACCAGATCAGAATGTTCAGGGAATGGTAGTTAAAGTGATCCAAATCAACAGGAACTATGGCGTTGTAATAGTCAAGCACAATATCACAAGACGCGATACATGTTTCTCTGGATTCAATAAAATTGTTTAATTCGTCAATATTCAACAACAGATCTGTCTTGATGTTCTCTAAATAGGTCATTTCCCGATGCTTCCCTTTTTGATCCTCATTCCAGTTATTGATCTGCAAGGCAATTAGAATCCCAATCACTACCAATACAATCTCACCAATGGCATATCTGCTATACTTTAGGAACTGGTTGTTATCGGCAAGTTTTTTACGGATTTTTCTGTAGAAGGGAATCATATAAAAAAGGTAACGGTTATTTTTTTCTAAGGTATTGAATTCTTACGAATTTAGAAAAACGGAGCATTTTACTAGCTAAAATGGATAGGACTTTATGCTGGTATCTTAACTTTTAGTAAATTAGAGGCAGGCAATCTAACAACTCATGACCTAGATTGAGTCTATTCGGAAAACATTTTGAAATCATGAAAAACATTTTGAACGAAGCTGATTATGTAGAGATCACAAACAGAATTCAAAATCTTTCTGAGACAAATACAAGACTTTGGGGTAACATGGACATGCAACAAATGCTCAGTCATTGCGCCACTCAATTAAAACTTGCTTTGGGTGAAATTTCACACAAGCAACAGGGCCCTCGCTTGATGAGGTCAAAGTTGGGTAAATGGCTTTTGTTCTCGACGATACCCTGGCCCAAAGGTGCAGAAACGCCAACTGAAATGAATGCGGAGATGGCATCCTTTTCTCTAACCGATATTGAAAATGAAAAAAGAGAACTATTGGATTACCTGGAAAAGGTAAGGCAGCAAGCGCATTTAAAGGCCCATCCTTTTTTTGGAGAGCTTAACAGGAAAGAATGGGCAAGGCTTGTGTATAAGCATCTCGATCATCATCTAAGACAGTTTGGTAGTCGATGAGAAACAAAAAATAGAATCTAATTAAAACTAACATATTATGGGAATATTCTGGGATTTAGTGCAACAAGACGAAATAGAAGAACAAAAGAAACAAGCAAGCAGTATTGAGGAAAGGGTAAAACTTTTAGAGGAAGATTTGGTCAATACAAAGGCCTTGCTCAAAAAAACACTAATGGCGCTGGAAACGCACTTGGTAAAGGATATAGATGGCGATGGTAAAACAGGCGCTTTGTAATCTAGACAATATTATCAGGAAAAAATCGAAAAACATTCAGACAGTACTAAAATTATTGAATGATGACTGAAGTCACTGTAAAATCTTTATAGTAACTTTAACTTTCAAATGTCATTATTTCTTAACCATTAAATTTAAAAAAGATGAAAAAAAATATGGGAGCAGCAGACAAAAGTATTAGAATCTTAGTCGCTGCTATAATTGGAGTCCTTTATTATATGGGAACAATTTCAGGAACTTTAGGTATCATACTTTTGGTTTTGGCAGGTGTTTTTGTTTTGACTAGCTTTATAAGCTTCTGTCCTCTCTACGCACCATTTGGAATTACTACTTGCGCCGTAAAAGAAAAGAAATAGGTCAGCACATAACAATTTGTAAAAGGAATAGCGATTTAGGCACAAGCTTAAGTCGCTTTTTGTTTTTTATATATGGATGGCCTTAATTTTTATAACCGTAGAAAATTAACTAAACATGATAAATATCAAATGTTACCAGTAAAACTAGTTGCAAATTTGTAATAAGCAAAGAAAGATTATGTCGAGAATAATTAAAATATTAGGTACCGGATGCCCGAATTGT
>CBDULU010000235.1:0-4080 GCA_965368155.1 uncultured Flavobacteriaceae bacterium | reverse complement strand
TGGTTCAATAGAACAATTCAATTATATGCTTTCCCTGCAAGGGAAGGGACCAGTGACAGATTCGAATCCTATGTATGCTGATTTTAATAATGTTTCCGAACTCAATTATATTGAAATTCCGATTCTAGGTAAATTAGGCTGGGGTGAAACCTGGAGATGGTATGTAGAGGCCGGTCCTTATGTGGGATTCCTTATCAATGCCAATCAGAGTACAAGTGGTACAAGTTTGATCACCCTTGATGCCGAGGGTAGAGATCCATTGATTGTAGCTAATCCAAATTATAACCCAAGCGATCCGTCAACCGGACCGTTATGGGTACCTGTTCCGCCTCAATCGTTTGACGCTGAAACCGGGACAGAAAATGAGTTAAACACCTATAATTTTGGTTTTCATGCAGGTACAGGTATCATTAGGAAACTGGGTGATAAACATGAAGTTTATGCCGGTTTCAGAGGCTCATGGGGAGCAAGAACAATCCAAAAAGACAAGGTCTTTGGCGAGAGCCATGTTGGTGGCCTAGTGTTCTCACTGGGATATGCTTATGTACTTTAGATATAATAAACAAGCTTAAAAAGAATAGCGGCTGAGCCGCTATTTTTTGTTTTAGGGTCATTCAGATCAAATATCGATGCTAGATAGTTGATTCTTTATACCTCTTTTAAGTTTTTCTTATTCATAAATGTAATTTGATATTTCAACCTTTGAAATATGAAACTATTGTTTAGATTCGGTATCAATTACAATAGTGACTGGTCCGTCATTTTGAAGGTCGATTTTCATGTCTGCCCCGAATTTCCCTGTACCCACTTTTTTACCTAAAAGAGCTTCAAATTCGACGATGAATTGCTCGTAAACAGGTATGGCTATCTCAGCATTTGCAGCTTTGATATAAGAGGGACGGTGCCCCTTTTTAGTGCTGGCCATAAGCGTAAATTGGCTTACGATGATTACATCGCCCTGTACATCAGGCAATGACTTGTTCATAACACCCAGGTCATCGTTAAAGATTCTAAGATTTACTATTTTATTGCATAACCACTTCGTTTCCTCGGGGCCATCCGTATGGGTGATGCCCAAAAGTACAAGGAGGCCTTTTTGAATCTTACTTATTATTTGACCTTCCACTTTTACAGAGGCTTGGCTTACTCTTTGGATTACTGCTTTCATAGGTCAATTTGAACAAAAATTGTTAAAAATAAAATGAACATATATAAGGATCAAAATGATAATTATCAAAAAATATTAAAAATCGTAACTATTTGTTCTGTAGTTTTCTTCTTCTCCCTCAAGGATTTGAAGGTAGCTTCTGTAGCGAGAAGGAGCAATTCCCCCTTCTTCAAGAGCTTTTTTGACCGCACACTTTGGTTCATTAAGATGCATGCAATTATTGAATTTGCAAGACTGTTTTAAAGCAAAAATTTCTGGAAAATAATCACCGATTTCACTGGCTTCAAAATCAACAACTCCAAAACCTTTTATACCGGGGGTGTCGATGATATAACTTTCAGGCTCTGTTGGCAGTGCAAACATTTCAGCAAAAGTGGTGGTATGCTGGCCTTGTTTATGCTGAACTGAAACTTCTGCTGTCTTTAATTGTAAACTGGGATCTATGGCATTGATCAGGGTTGATTTTCCTACCCCTGAGTGCCCTGAAAACATACTAATTTTACCCAGCATGAGTTCACCCACTCTTTTAATATTTATGTCCTGGGTTGCTGAAATTTCCAGGCAAGTGTAACCAATGGCTTCATAAATCCTGATCAATTCATTTTTACGATGGTTTAACTCTTCATCGTACATATCGATTTTGTTAAATAATAATATAGCTTCAATATGATATGCCTCGGCAGTTGCCAAAAATCGATCAATAAAAGAAGTAAAGGTAGGAGGGTTATCTAAGGTCACCAGGAGAAAAGCCAAATCAATGTTTGCAGCAATGATGTGGGTTTGTTTAGAAAGATTGACTGATTTTCTAACGATATAATTCTTTCTGTCATGAATCCTGGTAATTATTCCGGTATTGGATTTTGATTCCAACTCGAAATCCACATGATCTCCTACCGTCAATGGACTCGTACTTTTTATCCCTTTTGTTCTGAATTTTCCAGGTATGCGGCACTGAACTTGTTTATGGTCTTCAGTTCGAACCCAATACCAGCTTCCCGTTGATTTAATGATCACACCTGTCATGGCCCCAAAGATACTTTAATGAATGCAAAAGACCGTAATACCAATTACGGTCTTTTGCATTTAATGTTTACATGCGAATTAATTTTCATCAGGTAAGGTAGAAAAGTCTGCAGCATATTGTAACATTTGAGCCGCAAAACTTTCAGGTTGTTCGACGATTACATCTGTAATATTCCCGTTTTCATCTTCTTGAGCAATTAGTGTTGGGTTGATAAATCCTGAATAAGGAGCCGATTTGAATTGACTGTTTCTTTCAAGGACCTCTTTGTGAATTGCCTGATCTACCTTCACTCCGTATGTTTCTACCAGTGCCTTTCCAGACTCAAAATCTCCTTCTGACTTGATTCTTTGAATTTCCTTAAGAAGCTCCCCGAACAATTCCCTTAATTTTGCATAATCATTGATCTTAAAATAGGTTTTCCCATCTTTGGTTACTTTTTCGATTACTTGATCAGCACTGCCTTTTTCCATTGCCCATGCGGCCACCAATTGTCTGTTTCTCATGTGAGCCTCTTCAATGTCGTCCCCCAGGTTCAACCTGATCAATTGCGTCATTAGCCCATTACGGATATATCCGTCATAAGCTGCTTTTCCAATTGATTTGGCGTCTGGAGAAATTCCGATCTCTACCAATTTTTCATCAGGTAAATAGTATAGACCAACTAAATCGGCTCGAGCCTCTTCTAAAGTGGATGCGTAATTTTTCATCGTTTCTTTAGGAGTACCAACTCCTGGATTCAATCTTCCACTGGCATGTCCTATTACTTCATGCAGAGCGGTGTGCAGCTTGTCGGCAAGTTGCCCGAATTCTTCTTCATATTTGATTTCTTCCTCGTCATAGGCAAATTCCTTCAATCGGCCTGTACTTCCTGCATTGGCATAGGCATGAATAATATTTCCCAAAGAAACTGATTTGGAACCATGCTGCTCTCTGATCCAGTTGTTATTCGGCAGGTTGATTCCAATAGGGGTAGAAGGAGAAGCATCTCCTGCTTCGGCGGCTACGTTCACTGTTTTATAGGAAACCCCCACAACATTTTCCTTTTTATGTGACGGATCGAGGGTAGAATTATCTTCGAACCATTGGGCGTTATTCGCAAGCGCTGCCATTTTCTCAGACATTTCAAAATCTTTGATTTGCACTACTGATTCATAGGAGCCTTTATAACCTTTAGGATCGTTGTAGACTTCAATGAATCCGTTGATATAGTCAATATCCCCTTCAGTGGCCTGAGCCCAAACGATATTGTATTCATCCCAGGTTTTTAAATCACCTGTCTTATAATATGCAATGAGTAATTCAAGACCTTTTGCCTGTGCCTCATTTTCGGCAACTTCTTTGGCCATCTCGAGCCAATAAATGATTTGATCAATGGCAGCTCCATACATGCCACCACTTTTCCAAACCTTTTCTGTTAAACTGCCATTTTCCTTAACCAGTTTGGTATTCAACCCTTTTTCAACGGGTTGGTTTTTATCGACCTTCATTGCTGAATAATAGGCATCTACGTCTTCGGCTGTAATATTTTGACCGTAAAAATTGATCGCAGAACCTTTGATAAGTCCCTTTTCAGGATTTAGGTTTACTTTTTTAGCATCTTCCTGATTAAAAATGATGTCAAGAGCTTCTCCTTCAAAGTTCGTTTGAGTAGCTGCGATAAGGCTGGCAAGGTACTCTTTTGAAAATTCAGGAATAAATTTGTCGTTGGCATAATGATGGTGTATTCCATTGGCAAACCATATGCGTTTCAAATAGGTTTCAAAACTTTTCCATTCAGCAGTATTTTTATCTCCTTCAAATTTGAGATAAATGTTTTCCAATGCCCTTCTGATCTTAAGGTTATGTCTGTAATTTTGGTCATACATGATGTCTCTACCAGCCAAGCCTG
>CBDULU010000234.1:0-4087 GCA_965368155.1 uncultured Flavobacteriaceae bacterium | reverse complement strand
CTGAAAGTTGAACCACCCTCGCTGGATGAGGTAAAAATGATGAACCCACAAAGTGTTTTGATTTCGGCCATGCAGATCAAAACGCAAACAAAGGAATACTTTAAGGCGCTGGCAGAAAAGAGAATTACAGCAATCGCTTTTGATTATATTCAAGATACTCATGGAATTTATCCTTTGGTGAAATCCTTGAGTGAAATTGCAGGTACTGCCTCAGTGCTCATCGCGGCAGAAATTATGAACAACAATAATCTGGGTAATGGACTTTTACTCGGTAATATTGGCGGAGTACCTCCTAGTAAAGTGGTGATCATCGGCGCTGGTACAGTTTGTGAATTCGCAGCTCGTTCAGCTCAAGGTTTAGGGGCCTCTGTTGAAGTTTTTGACAATTCCCTTACAAAACTAAGAAGTGTTCAGCACAAGTTACAACACCCTATTGCCACCTCTACCCTACAACCAAAAAACTTAACGAAGTCTCTATCAGAATGTGATGTAGCGATTGGAGCGCTCAGGGGTAAAACCCGAACACCTGTGGTGGTCGATGAAAGTATGGTGGAACAAATGAAAGATGGAGCCGTGATCATCGATGTCAGCATCGATAATGGAGGTTGTTTTGAAACCTCGGAAATTACAACCCATAGCAAGCCCACTATAGTTAAACATGGTGTTATCCATTATTGTGTACCCAATATTCCTTCCAGGTATTCGAGAACCGCCTCGGTATCAATTAGCAATATTTTTACGCCTTATCTTTTAAATATTGGAGAAATGGGAGGTATAGAAAATGCGGCCAGATTCGACAAAAGTCTGCAAAAAGGAATGTATTTTTACCACGGAATTTTAACAAACAAACACATTGCTGATTGGTTCAACCTACCGTTTACCGACATCAACTTGCTTATTTTCTAGCCAATGGATGATATGAAAACGCGTTTTACGCTGTATGGAATCGGTTTTGCGATTGGAATCGTTCTCGTTTTCTTTTTTCTTGGTGGTAAAAAAGCCTCTTGTAACTGGCTACCTAATGACAGGATATTAAACATTATCAGTCAGAAAAAAATTACTTTTAGCGAGGAGGTAAACAGTGAACTCATTGCAACCGAAACCGACAGCCTTGATATCATGCAGATCCTAAAAAGGGGTGATATCGATTTTTCAAAGAGTCAGGTCAAGAATGATCCCTGCAGAAACTATTGGATTGAAGGAGATGTTGATCAAAAAAATCTCGTAATCACGGTGGAAATATGTGATTCGACCGCTGTGGTAAAAACACTGGTCAGAAAATAAATGAGAAAAAATAAATGCCGATACCCGGAGGTACCGACATTTATTCATAAACTAACCACAATATTTTTAATAAGAACTTATTTGTCCTGAACCACTTACTTTAATGTCTTCGATTCTGGGCTGTCCCTTATATTTGATATCTCCAGAGCCTGAAACTCTTGCAATGATCTCCTTTTCTACACTGATTCCTATTGACCCTGATCCCGCAATCTTTAATTCTGCCTTTTCAGTTTTTAAATCGTAAGCCTCAACATCTCCCGATCCCGAAACGGCTGCTTCGAATTCTGTTGCCTTACCTGAGAGTTTGATATCTCCTGACCCTGAAATAGCTGACTTAGCCATTTGAACATCCATGTCAATTTTAATGTCTCCAGATCCTGCTACTGCCATTTTTAAAGAATTGCCTTTGATAACATCTTTTGAGGTGATATCACCGGAACCAGACATGGCTAAAGAATTAATATTTTTAAAATGTACAGTTACTATTGTATTCTTGGAAGTTCTGATATTAACACCTTTTTTCCATTTGATCTTTAAATTACCGTCTTTGACCTCAGTAATTAAATATGGCTCCAGATTTTCTTCTACACTTAGTTCAAGTTTCCCCTCGTTTCCGGCCACTAAAATTACATCAAATGAGCCTGACACTCCTACTCCATCAAAACTCCCTACATTTCTTGTCTTGTTAATGGTTTTCCCATTCCCCTTTACTTTTTGAGCGTAAACACTGCCCAAGGTTAAAGTGAAAATAAATAATAGAGTGACTGATTTTAACATTAAGTTTTTCATTGTTTGGTTTTTATTAGTTTTTATATAGTTTTACACTTCCATATTCTGAGGAGATATCAATCTTCGCTCCCGAATTTTCCTGTTGTACAAATCCCTCATAATATTTTGAGTTTGATTTGACCACTTTTTTCAAATAAGTTACATTTTCACCTTCGATATCAAAACCTCCGTAGCTGGACTTTCCTATAAAATTGAAGGAGATGTCATTATCCATACCTATCTTAATACCTGCATAATCAGAATGAATGCGAACATTTTCGAATCCCTTCATTAATTTATCAACTTTTATACCACCATAATCTGCATCGATACTTAAATTCTTATATACAGTCCCAATTCGAATGGTTAAATAATCGCCATTCCCATCAATATTGTTCGCTCTATCCACTACAAGTTTTCCGTAGTCACATGCAAAATTCAAATCTTCCATCTGACCAAATTCAGAGTCTGTATAGTCGGCATTTAATTCAATCTTTTTAGCCTTCTCTATCCTGAATTTTGAGTAATCAGCATTAATAGTTCCTCCATTTATCAATTCAATCTCAGAGTCGGAGGTATAATCAATATTTATACTATTGTTTTCGTGATAAAGGCTTCCTATCAAAATTTTTCCATAATCACAATTGATCTCGGCCTTACCTTTGATCTCATTCAAAGTAATGGTTCCATAATCATTATTAAGATCCACACTATTGGTCACAGGCACCTTCACTTTATAGTTAATCTGATAATTCATTTTATTTTTTGAATTATACCAGCCTTTAGAACTGTTCTCAATACTTGTTTTGGCTGAAACTGCAGATCTGGTGTTTTCAAAATTCACATTGATCTTAGACAGTCTGTCAATCACTTTAGATTCATCATTGCCGCGTACCGTACTGGTTACTTCAATCTCTACGCGATTTTGATCCCAGGAAATAACATCTACATTTCCATATTTATTATTAATCTTCAGCAATGCATCAGCATTTACATCAAATTCCTTTTTTATGGTCTTCGTCTTTTCATAATCCCATTTTCCATTGATGGGATTCGCCATGCTCAACATGGGCAAGACCATAAACATTACTATTATTAATTGTATCCTTCTTTTCATGACTTTTGATTTTATAATATTAAACTCTGTTTTCCTGTGGTACCAATTCTTCAAACTCCTCAAGTTGATCCATCAAATTCTGTAAGATTTGCAACCTGTTTTGAAAGTTTGTGATCATGGCATATATAACTCGTTTATCAGCGTTGCTTTCTTTGAGCTCTAAAGTAAGTGTGCGATAATTTGTTTCAAGTATTTCCAATTGTATAAATGCATCCTCAATTATTTTTTGATTTGCTGTTGTTTTTTTTGTCCTGATCTCCTCTACTTCCTTTTGGATTGTGGCCAGATAAAAATTCTGGGTTTCTTCCATTTCAGGAGATACTTCTGCCAATTCTATCCCTTTAGTGTCTATATTCTGATTGTAATTCCCCATCCAATAACCAAAAAACAATAAGGCTGAGGCGGCAACTGCCAATATATACCAAGGTGTTCCTCCTTTTTTCTTAGGAGTCTCGTCAATTTTTTCTAATCTGGCCTGGAACCTTTCAAAATGACCAACATTTGGTTCAGTCAAATCAAATTCCTCTCTGTTATTCTTAAAAAAATCTTCCATATTATTTTTCATAATCTTTCAATTTAAAACGGATGACTCCATTAATACTTTTCTTAACCTGCTTTTTGCTCTGGATATGGTCGTTCTGCAATTCTCATTACTTATATTCATGATTCCGGCAATTTCTTCATTATCATAACCCTCAACTAAACTTAAATTGAGAATGGTTCGATAACTTTCTTTTAACTGAGCCATAGCCTTTGAGACTTCTTTTACTTTTAAATTGACATAATCAATTTTTGATTCATTTAGCTCCTGGTCATCTTCATTTTCAAGCTTATGATCTACAATTTCAAGGTTTACTTCCTGTAATTTGTTCTTCTTTTTAATCTGTGTCAAACTTCTGTTGATCACGATTCTCTTTA
>CBDULU010000233.1:0-4099 GCA_965368155.1 uncultured Flavobacteriaceae bacterium | reverse complement strand
CTGCCTTCTGGAAATGGTATCAATTCCATAAGATAACAACTTGTTGTCCGGACTCACCGAGCGGCTTCCAAATCCAAAATAGGCATAACCTTCTGCCATTTGCGGCCCATTGAGCATGATTTCTTCCTTGTCACTACCAATCTTTTTTCTACAGTATAATCTATAATCGCCACCTTCTTCAAACCTGGAATAATAAGAATAACCATTATCCTTAACGGGCACTGACTGGTCATCTTTTTTTATTCTCCCCACTATTTCGTCATAGATTGTTTTTTGCAATTTTTCAGTATGACTCATCGTTTTTTCCAAATAGTCATTTTCTGCATTTAAATAGTCTAATACATCTTGCGTTTGCGCATCTGCCATGTCGGCATTTTTTTGCTCATCACTTAAACGCATCCAAAAATAATTATCTATTCGAGTATCATTATGAATCGTTAATGCCTCTGGTATTTTTTTTGCAATTGGCCCTTTGGCTACTGTTTCTTCTGCATTCTTTTGATCTGTTTTACAAGAAATTGAAAAAAACAGTATGGCAATTAAAGCATAGGTAATCGATTTCATAGTTTAGAATTTAAAAATTGTGGGTTTTAGTAAAAAATAAATATACAAATAAACTCTATTACAAGTTCAGAATCTATCAAACATGGACCAATATATATTATTAATGTCCGAAAGTACTATATTAGTTATCGTAGGTTAATATACCTAAAATCGTTTTTTCTGAAATTAGGGAAGATCTTCATATGAAAAGAAACAACCAGCTTTTCATAAAAAAAAGGAATCATGTTAACCTTGATTCCTTTATGTGATATAGTGAAGGTTTGACTTAAGTCAAACCTTCACTTAAGTCAGACCTTGAGTAATTTAAATCACCACCTCCACAAACAAACCTTCATCGGTCTTGTTTACTTGAGCCAATTTATTCTTGGTCAACCCTTTAATTGTTTTATCCCATTTTTTATTGGATAGTCCTGATTGGGTTTTTAATTCATTTAAGTCAATTCGTTCAGCCTTTTGAATCATTTTTAAGACTGCTTTTTCGTCTTCATTCAATTCTATTGTTTTGGCAGCTTTTGTTTCTGGTTTCATTTGTGGAAAAAACAATACTTCCTGAATTGATGCATTATTGGTTAGAAACATCACCAATCTGTCAATACCGATTCCGATACCTGAAGTAGGTGGCATTCCATATTCCAAAGCCCTGACAAAATCCATATCGATAAACATGGCCTCGTCATCGCCTTTCTCAGATAAATTCAACTGATCCTGGAATCTTCCCAACTGATCAATAGGATCATTCAGCTCTGAATAGGCATTAGCCAGTTCCTTTCCGTTCACCAATAATTCAAATCTTTCTGTTAATTCTGGATTATCACGATGTTCTTTACATAAAGGACTCATTTCCTTTGGATAGTCAATGATAAAAGTGGGCTGTACGTAATGGTGCTCGCATTTCTCCCCAAAAAGCTCATCGATCAATTTTCCTTTGCCCATGGTCTCATCAACCTCTATACCATTCTTTCTACAAACCTCTCTTAACTCAACCTCATCCATACCTGCCACATCATAGCCTGTGTGTTCTTTTATCGCTGATAAAATTGGCACCCTTGCATATGGCGCTTTAAAGTTGATCAGGTTATCTCCTACCTGGGCTTCTGAAGAACCATTGGCATCCAAGGCTACTTTCTCCAATAACTCCTCAGTCATTTCCATCATCCAATGATAATCTTTATAAGCAACGTATAATTCCATTACAGTAAATTCAGGATTATGAGTACGATCCATACCTTCATTTCGAAAATCCTTGGCAAACTCATAAACAGCATCGAATCCTCCAACAATGAGTCTTTTGAGATATAGCTCATTGGCGATTCTCATATACAATGGCATATCTAATGCATTGTGATGTGTGATAAACGGTCTTGCTGCGGCACCACCCGGAATAGGTTGTAAAATAGTTGTCTCAACTTCCAAATAGCCTCTGTCATTAAAAAACTGACGCATGGAGTTGGTAATCTTTGTTCTTTTGATAAAGGTATCCTTAACATGATCATTCACCATCAAATCCACATAACGCTGACGGTATCTCATTTCGGCATCACTAAAGGCATCATGCGCCTTCCCCTCAGCATCAACCTTGACAATCGGCATTGGTTTTAACGCCTTTGATAACACCGTAAGTTCCTTCACCATGATCGAAGTCTCTCCCACCTGGGTCTTGAATACTGTTCCTTTAACACCAATAATATCGCCAATATCTAATAATTTCTTAAATACATCATTATACATGGTTTTATCTTCACCTGTACAAATTTCATCTCTATTGATATAGATCTGCATCCTGCCACTTCCGTCCTTGAGTTCCGCAAATGAAGCTTTCCCCATAATTCTCCGACTCATGATTCTACCAGCCAATACAAGCTCCTTGCCTTCAAGAGATTCAAAATTATTGATCACTTCTTCAACCGTTGAAGTTGTCTTAAACTGCGCTGCAGGATAAGGGTTAATACCCAAATCGCGTAATTTCTGTAATGACTCTCTACGAACTATTTCCTGTTCTGATAATTGCATCTTCTATATGTTTTGAAAAATAGGTCGCAAAGATACGGGGAATCAATGATATATTGAATTAATGATATAATGAAATGATGATTTAGTCAAATAATGTTGGTTAATTCAAGTCTACAATGTTTTCCAGCGATATAAAATTGTAACGAAAACAAAAAAATAGCGTCATGTAATCAAAATAAATTAACGAATTTTGCAACCTTAAACAATTATTTAATATGAGCATTTGGCGAGTACTATTATCGATCTTATTTCCACCTTTAGCAGTTATTGATAAGGGATGTGGAAGTGTGGTAATCGTTTTCATCCTTACCCTTTGCGCCTGGATCCCTGGGGTGATTGGTGCTTTGATCATATTGAACAATCCTAAATACGGCTGATGAATCAGGTTGTTTTTAAAGACCTTGGATTAAAGGATTATAAGGAAGCATGGGACTATCAAAATGAACTCTTTCAGGGAATTATTGATATCAAGCTTGCCAATAGAAAAAGTGAGCTCAAGCAAAAAAGTCCAAATTATTTTTTATTCACTGAACATCCTCCTGTTTATACTTTAGGGAAAAGCGGTGATCTGTCAAACCTTCTTCTCAATGAAGAACAATTGAAACAGAAAGGGATTTCCTTTTTTAAATCCAATCGAGGCGGCGATATCACTTTTCACGGTCCGCAGCAAATTGTAGGCTATCCGATCATCGATCTAGAAGAATTCAAACCCGATATAAGGTGGTATATGCGCAGTTTGGAGGAAGTAATTATTCTCACCATAGCTCATTACGGACTTCAGGGAGTTCGAAGCGAAGGTGAAACTGGAGTATGGCTTGATGTAGGTACTCCTTTTGCCAGAAAAATATGTGCTCTTGGGGTGAGGACTTCAAGATGGGTGACCATGCACGGTTTTGCTTTAAACGTGAATACGAACCTGGGTTATTTTGACCATATTATTCCCTGCGGGATCAGAGGAAAGGCAGTAACTTCTATGGAAGCAGAACTCAATAGAAAAGTTCCCTTGGAAGAGGTGAAAGCACTGATCCTGGAAAACTTTGAGAAAGTATTTGACGCTAGATTGATTTGATGATCTTATGAAAATTAACTTGTCTCTTCATTAAAATACACCTTATAAAATTTCATTTTCTTTTCTTCATCATAACCTAGTTCAAGGTATTCTGAAGAGGCATCAGGAGCTTCAACATCCAGTTTGATTTGAATATTTGTATCCAATTTGATCTCTGTCTTTATTTTTTGCTTTTGCTTTTTGAGCACCGCTTCTGAAACATGAAATTGGTTTCTGATCAGTATTTCTTTATCAGATTCAAAAAGTTTTTTGTAATCATCAAATAGATTCTTTTGATCTTCATCTCCAAAAACCTCTTCCTTAAAATCGTGGATATTCACTGTTTCATTCTCCTTGAGATAATCCACGGTCTTGGCTAAAAAATGACTTTTCTCCTGGGTGCTGTAATCAACTTTTAGAACTTCATCTGAAAAATCCTTACACATTTCTATATAGGACTGTGTATGGTTGTTCTTA
>CBDULU010000232.1:0-4107 GCA_965368155.1 uncultured Flavobacteriaceae bacterium | reverse complement strand
TGTAATGATGTAATGATGTAATGATGTAATGATGTAATGATGTAATGATGTAATGTAAAATTAATTTATTGACTATATATCATTGGGTCTATTGGAATTGAATGCTACTGGATTCGAAAGATTTTTTACCTGACAAAATATTTCTTGAATTAAATCCATATAGAATCGTTTCGTTAATCAGCAATTTCAATTATATTTACAATACCGGAATACTCGGATTAAAAGCAAATTCATGATTTCCAAAAAAACTAAATACGGTTTAAAAGCCTTAACCTATATTGCTCGCAATCCCGATCAAATGGTTCCGATAGCTCAGATTGCCGAACGTGAAAACATTCCTCACAAATTTTTGGAAAGTATTTTATTGCTTTTGAGAAAGTCAGGATTTCTAGGCTCTAAAAAAGGCAAAGGTGGAGGTTATTACCTACTTAAAGAAGCTTCAGATATCTATATGACGGATGTGATGCGTATCCTTGAAGGGCCAATTGCACCAGTGGCTTGTGTCAGTTTAAATTATTACGAAAAATGCGATGATTGTGATGATGAAACGACTTGTAGTCTCAATAAATTAATGATCCAGGTAAGAGATGCCAATCTTCATGTTTTCAGAAATACTACCCTTGAAGATCTAAAATAATCCAATTTTAACATATCAAAACTTTGCCAATTCAATATTTTTTCTACATTTGCATCTTTATCCTAGTTATTCGATAGGATTTATAGTTAAATAGTGTTAAAGCATGTTAGTTGATAAAATCTATTCGTCAAAATCAGCAAATAGTGATTCCCCTGTTAAAAGTATGGTCAAAGCCATCAGCTGGAGAATCATTGGAACAATGGATACGATTCTAATCTCATGGTTGTTGACCGGAACGCTGAGCATTGCACTGTCCATAGGGTCAATAGAGGTATTTTCCAAATTTTTTCTCTATTACGGTCACGAGAGGATTTGGAATATGATAAAATGGAAATAATTATGAAAAACAATAGTGTAAACATAGATATCGATCAAGCCAATGCTTTTTTAAGGGACAAAGACCCTGTGGAAATCATTGTATGGGCCTTGACACGATCTCAGAGTCCAATTCTTACCACTAATTTTGGACCTTTTTCATCAAGTTTAATTCATGCTGTTAACAGCGTGAAAAAGGATATCAAAGTAATTTGGTGCGACACAGGATATAACACGCCACATACCTATAGATATGCCCATGAAATCATCCAAAGATTCGAATTGAACATGCATATCTACACGCCGAAATCAACAGCTGGTTTTAGAGACGTCACAACCGGGATTCCTCAGATAGATTCTTTGGAGCACAAAATATTTACAGATGAAGTCAAACTGGAGCCTTTTAGAAGAGCTTTGTCAGAACATCGGCCAGATATCTGGTTTACCAACCTGCGCTCCGATCAGAGCGAATTCAGAAGCAGTCTTGATATCCTTCATGTGGATAAAAATGGTGTCATAAAGGTTAGTCCATTTTTCTATTATTCAGAATTCGAAATGGAACTATATCTACAAGAGTATGCCCTTCCAAATGAAAAAAAATACTACGATCCCACAAAAGTATTGGCCAAAAGAGAATGTGGATTACACCTATAAATTAAATCATCAAAACAAATTAAATGTTAAGCTTCAGAACTGAAATAGAAAACCCCCTGGTTCAAAAAGATATTATCGAGTTAGACCGAAAGATCCAGTTATACCAAAATGGTAAGATCGATGAAGACGGTTTTAGATCACTGCGTCTTGCCCGCGGTATTTACGGTCAAAGACAGGAAGGTGTTCAGATGATCCGGATCAAGCTGCCTTTTGGAAGATTGAATTCGGAGCAGCTGCATAGAATTGCAGATGTTTCTGATGAATATTCTACTGGGAGATTACATATTACTACAAGACAAGATATACAGATTCATTATGTAAGTCTCGATCGCACTCCTGAACTTTGGGCTGAGCTTGAAAAAAGTGATATCACCTTAAGAGAAGCCTGTGGAAATGCAGTTCGTAATATCACCGCATCCGAAACAGCGGGCATCGACCCTGAAGAACCTTTTGATGTTTCACCTTATGCTGATGCCGTATTCAAATTCTTTTTAAGAAACCCTATTTGTCAGGAATTAGGTAGAAAATTCAAGATATCATTTTCTTCCAGTGATCAGGATACCGCTTTAAGTTTTATGCATGACCTTGGCTTTATAGCTAAAATTCGCTTAGAAAATGGCAAAGAAGTGAGAGGTTTTAAAGTGATGATCGCCGGTGGTCTTGGGGCTCAACCCAGACAGGCCGATGCCTTGTTTGATTTTCTTGAAACAGACAAAATTATTCCGTTTATTGAAAGTACTTTAAGAGTATTTGATCGATATGGAGAGAGAAACAGAAGGGCCAAAGCCCGATTGAAACATCTTATCATAAACATTGGTTTAGATCAATTCTTAGAACATATTGCTGAAGAAAATAAAGCATTGTCTGCTCAATCAGTTGCCATAGAAGTCTCTGCTGAGGAAATAGAGAACCAAGTGCCAAATCAACTGGCTCATCCCGTTAATATCAAAGATGAATTTGCCTATAGAAACTGGAAACAAAGTAACGTTTTCAATCAAAAGCAAGAAGGATTATTCGCTATTGGCATTAAAGTGAGGCTGGGAGATTTTTATACAGATAAAGCAAGAAAATTAGCAGATCTGATCAGAGATTATGCACAGGATGAGTTAAGACTTACCATAAGTCAGGGTATTCTAATCAGGGGTGTTAAAGAAGAACTTTTACCCTTTTTCTATGCGAAGTTAAGTGAGTTAGGATTTGCAGATATTGGTTATAGCAGCGCTCTGGATGTAACATCTTGCCCCGGAACTGACACCTGTAATCTGGGTATAGCCAGTAGCACCGGACTGGCAAGAGAGCTTGAAAACACCTTGAGAGATGAATTCCCCATGTATGTGCACAACAAGGATATTGCAATTAAAATAAGTGGTTGTATGAATGCCTGTGGACAGCATAGTATTGCTCAAATTGGTTTCTACGGTATGTCTATAAAAAAGGGAGCTCTGGTTATTCCTGCTTTTCAGGTATTGTTGGGAGGCGGAGCTCTTGGAAATGGAAATGGAAGATTCGCTGATAAGATCATTAAGATCCCAAGTAAAAAAGCGCCCGAAGCATTAAGGTTACTGATTTATGACTATGAAGACAACAAAAGCAATGAAAGCACTTTTAATGAGTATTACCTCAGCAAAGGAAAGACCCATTTTTATCAATTACTGAAACCATTGGCTGATATCAGTGAAGTGAATAAGGACATATTTATTGATTGGGGACACAGTGAATCTTATATCAAGGCTATCGGTGTAGGAGAATGCGCCGGTGTTGTAATAGATCTCGTTAGTACGCTTCTGTTCGAAACAGAAGAAAAACTGGAAAATGCGAGGCTAAATCTTGAAGAGGAAAAATGGTCAGACAGCGTTTATCACAGCTATTCCTCAATCATAAATACAGCAAAAGCAGTATTGATTGGAGAAAATATCAAAACCAATACCCAGGCCGGTATTGTCAAGGATTTTGATCAGTATTTTGTTGAAAGCGGTCTGATTAAAATAGATGGAACTTTGAGTGAATTGATCTATCAGATCAAATCGAACAAAGCTGATAAAGCATTTTCAAAACAATATTTTGCAGCTGCTCAAAATTTCTACAAACTGGTAGATAACTTAAGAACCAACACCTTGAATAATGAATCCTAATGCCAAACTAACGCTAGTAGGTGCTGGTCCAGGTGATCCGGACCTTATCACTTTAAAAGGATTGAATGCCTTAAAAACTGCTGATGTTATCCTGTATGATGCCTTGGTGAATCCAGTGCTTTTGGATCATGCGCCAGCAGCAAAAAAAATATTTGTGGGTAAGAGAAAAGGGTTCCATCGTTATTCTCAAGATGAGATCAACAGTATGATCGTTGAACAAGCCTTTTTGCACGGTCATGTTATACGATTAAAAGGAGGTGATCCTTTTGTATTTGGAAGAGGTTCAGAAGAAATAGATCACGCCGAAAACTTTGGTTTGCACACTGATATAATCCCTGGAATTTCTTCCAGTATTGCTGTTCCCTCGAG
>CBDULU010000231.1:0-4108 GCA_965368155.1 uncultured Flavobacteriaceae bacterium | reverse complement strand
GAGCTAAAGAATCTATTTATACTGAACTCTAGATTTTTTCCTGATAATTGATTCCACTGACACGTTATCAATTTTACTTTCGAGCCAGGAAATAATATCTAGATACATAAATGATCTTTTTTCATAGGGATGGTTTTCAAAAACCTTCAGTTCTCCATGTAATTCTTTAAAAGCGTTTTTCAATTCATGCGGATAAATGTTGCTTAGGTTTCTTAAAAAACTAATGATTCTTTGCTGTACTAAATGCAATTCATTCATTTTTATAAGAAACTTATAGGTAGATTTTATCAATGCTTCCAGATTTTGATCCATTCCCGCTTCGTAATGCGCAATAAGGTTTAATATCCTGGTGAAGCAAAGCAGATCCTCCCGCATCCCTAACTGCTTGTTTCTTATGATCTTTTCAAGATAAAATATAGATTTTTCATAATTTGAAGCACCAAAATACATACTGGCAAATTTATAATAGAAGACCATGACATGATGTTCATCTATTTTTGACCGATGACTTTCAATCTCTTCCACAACTTCAGGAATAAAATTAATTCCCTGGATAAAATTGCCTTCCAGGAAGTATAAATTAATTTTATTAAGGTACAAATAGAGAAAAGCTAAGGACTCTGTATTCTCGTTGAGCAGGAAATTCTGATTGTTCAATTCCTCTTCAAAAAAATTCAAAGTGGATCTGAATTTTGTCAAATGCTGGACGAGGAACAAAGCTTCAAGCAAATAATTGATCCCCTTTAAATAAAAAACCGGATTGGTTTTTTTCATTTCAGGATTGTAATAAAAAAGATCAACCCACTTTTGTGCATATCGGTATCCTGCCACAAAATCTTGCGTAATAAAACTATACCATAAATAGGCTTTATACAGATACAGTCTTTCAATGACTCCTAATTTCCTAATGCTATATTCTGGCAAAGACTCTTTAAAAAAAGAACGAACCTCTTCAAAATCCTTGTCATTACTTACATAACCCTTTTTAAGGAGCATACTGTACAATTGCAATGATAAGTTGGAAAGTTTACTGAGCATCAGGGTCTTTTCACCCAAATCCTTTGACTGTAAAATTAAGTCATCGGCCCGACTGCTCAAACTCCTGGTAATATATTGTGATTCCACTACTTTCTCCAATTCAACTATACTAAAAGCAAGAATTGAATCTTCATTGGTCAGGGCAATTCCCTTGGCCTTATCCAAAACCTTAAGACTTTGTTTGTGAAGACCTTTGTTATAGAGAATTGTGGCAAAATCCAATTGTTCTCTAACCTGCATCTTCGCATTTTGATGAATCGGATTTAGTTTAAGGCTGACCAGAATCTGCCTGTATAAATGCGCTTTTGAATTTGAGAGTTGTTGTTTCTTTATATTGGTTTTTAGAAGAATTTGCTTTTCATCAAATTCCTCTAGTTTATCCAACACAGAAAAAAGAGCGATAAAATTCTTTTCAGAATTTCCCCCTAGTCTTCCGGCGTATAATTTAAACTGCCTTTTTTCAGATTTTGTCAATGATTTGACCAATAAAAAAAGTGCATCTGTTTTTTCCATAGACATCGTAATAAATTACCCTTAACTGTCTGGACACCTGCTTATTAACAGATCTTCAAATAATTTGAATGTAGTAAACGCTTCAAAGAAAATCTACAACTTTATTGATTTCCATTTAATTTTGAATATTCAAAAGTGATAAAAATTATTTAATAATGAGCAAAAATCAAGTCCAAATATTCGACACAACCTTGAGAGATGGAGAGCAAGTGCCTGGTTGTAAGTTAAATACGCCAGAAAAATTAATCATTGCAGAGCGTTTGGACGAGCTGGGTGTAGATATTATTGAAGCAGGATTTCCGATTTCAAGTCCGGGCGATTTTAACTCTGTAGTGGAAATTTCTAAATTGGTAAAAAATGCCACTGTATGTGGTCTTACACGTGCCAACATGAAAGATATTGATGCAGCTGGAGCAGCATTAAAACATGCGGTACGACCAAGAATTCATACGGGAATTGGCACCTCTGAATCACATATCAAATACAAGTTCAATTCTACCCCTGAAAAGATTATTGAAAGAGCAGTAGAAGCGGTTAAATATGCCAAGACCTATGTCGAGGATATTGAATTCTATGCTGAAGATGCCGGAAGAACAGACAATGTTTTTCTTGCTAAAATCTGTGAAGAAGTGATCAAGGTTGGGGCTACCGTATTGAATATACCAGATACCACCGGTTATTGTTTACCTGAAGAGTATGGAGCAAAAATGAAATATTTGATGGAAAACGTAAAAGGAATAGAAAATGTAATCCTTTCCTGTCATTGTCATAATGATCTTGGTTTGGCAACTGCTAATTCTATTGCAGGCGTTCAAAACGGAGCTCGTCAAATTGAGTGTACCATCAACGGTTTAGGCGAAAGAGCAGGAAACACAGCTTTGGAAGAAGTGGTGATGATCTTAAAACAACATCCATATTTAAATCTTGACACAAATATCAATACACAATTATTGTATAGTACTTCTCAAATGGTGCAACATCATATGGGAATTCTGGTACAACCCAATAAAGCTGTAATTGGCGAAAATGCATTTGCACATAGTTCAGGTATACATCAGGATGGCGTGATCAAAAACAGGGAAACTTATGAGATCATGAATCCGGCTGATGTAGGTGTTAATGAATCTTCAATTGTATTAACGGCAAGAAGTGGTAGAGCTGCATTGGCCTACAGGGCGAAAAAAATAGGTTTCGATTTGACTAAAATTGAACTTGACCAGGTTTATCCTGAATTTTTAAAGACTGCCGACCATTTAAAGGAAGTCAATGATATAGATATTGAAAGAATTATCAAGTTTGTTCGGGTTGAATTGGATAAATTAGCTTCCTAATTTATATCTAATGAAATTAAAGATAGCTGTTTTATCGGGAGATGGAATCGGACCTGAAGTCTGCGAACAAGGTGTAAAAGTGCTTAAGGCAATTGAAAAAAAGTTCAAGCATCAATTCACCTTTATAAATGGCCTTGTTGGAGGAGCCGCTATAGATGCTAAGGGTGTCCCGCTACCTGACGAAACGCTGGATCTTTGTTTGAATTCGGATGCCATTCTGTTTGGTGCAATTGGCGATCCTAGATACGAGGAAAATCCCGATGCAAAAATAAGACCAGAAGAAGGCTTGCTCAAATTGAGAAAAGAACTTGGGTTATATGCCAATATCAGACCTTTAAAAGTATTTGAACCCTTGGTTCACAAGTCACCCATTAAGGAAAAAGTGATCAAAAATACAGATTTTATCATTTTTAGAGAACTAACCGGTGGGATTTACTACGGAGAAAAAAAGACGAGTAGCGACGGAAATTCGGCTTCTGATATCTGCAGTTATACTGTGGAGGAAATTGATCGTGTGGCCCATATGGCTTTTAAATCTGCCAAAACCAGAAGAAAAAAATTAACACTAGTTGATAAGGCCAATGTACTTGAAACCTCCAGGTTGTGGAGGAGAAGGGTAAAGGAACTTGCCAAGCAGTACCCGGATGTTGTTGTAGACTACCTTTATGTAGACAATGCGGCCATGAAGATCATTGTAAATCCAAGACAATTTGACGTCATACTAACAGAGAATTTGTTTGGCGATATCCTTTCTGACGAAGCCAGTGTGATCTCTGGTTCTATAGGACTATTGGCCTCTACCTCAATTGGTGAAAAATCAGTTCTTTTTGAGCCCATCCATGGTTCATTTCCTGAAATGAAAGGAAAAAACCTTGCAAATCCATTGGCCACTATTTTATCAGCAGCCTTATTACTCGAGCATTTTAAATTGTACGAAGAGGCTGACGCGATAAGAAACGCAGTAGAAAAATCAATTGAACATCATATCACTACCCCAGATATTAATTTGACTAAGAAATTCGCTCATACTTCATCTGTAGGAGAGTTTATTTCTGAATACATCATTGATAAAAAAAATATACTCTATCATATGGAGAATATTTCACTCGGACAATCTACGATCATTTAGTTATCTTTATCACTATAATCGCATGCTGTGATTAGAAATAACACATGATAAAACCATAGGTATGGAATTCACCGAAGCGGTCAGAAGAAGGAGGTCT
>CBDULU010000230.1:0-4147 GCA_965368155.1 uncultured Flavobacteriaceae bacterium | reverse complement strand
AAACTCACCATGGCTCCTTCTGATCTCCCTATCCAATTGGTTTGTGAATCTTTAAGGGGCTGAGGCCAGTCTATCTTTTGAAGACCATCTAATAATCTTTGCGCATAGGCCGTGATTCTCATCGACCATTGCTTCATTTTTTTCCTAACAACAGGGAAACCTCCTCTTTCGGAAACACCGTTGACAATTTCATCATTGGCCAGTACTGTTCCCAAAGCAGGACACCAATTGACCTCTGTTTCAGATAAATACGTCAATCTGTATTGAGAAAGTATCTGCTCCTTTAATTCTGGGTTAAAGGATTTCCATTCTTCTGCAGAAAATAATTCAACATTGTCGTCGCAAGATGCGTTGATATTTTGATTCCCTTCCTTTTCGAAAACATCCTCTAATTCTGAAATATCTCTCGCCTGGTCTGTATCTATACAATAATAGGAATTGAACAACTGGATAAAGATCCACTGTGTCCATTTATAATAAGAAGGGTCGGATGTTCTTACTTCCCTGCTCCAATCAAAACTAAAACCAATCTGATCTAACTGTCTTCTGTAGGTCTGAATGTTTTCTTTGGTTGTTTTTGCAGGATGTTGACCGGTTTGAATGGCATATTGTTCCGCCGGTAGCCCAAACGAATCATAGCCTTGGGGATGCAATACATTATAACCTTTATGTCTTTTATATCGAGCATAAATATCAGAAGCTATATAGCCCAGAGGATGTCCAACATGTAGTCCAGCACCTGATGGATAGGGAAACATATCCAACACATAATACTTTTCTTTTTGGCTAATATTGTCAGCCTTAAACGTTTGATTCTCGCTCCAATACTTCTGCCATTTGGCCTCTATCTCATTAAAGTAATATTTCATTCCTTTTAATATAAAATGTATCCAACCATGGTTTTTGCAAAAACCATAATTTCCATAAAGTGATTTTACAATTCCAACTACCTGATTATAAAAAGTTTAAATCTAAACTTATCCTTTTAAAAAGGCTGTTTATTTCAGGTTGGCAAAGTTACACTTAAAGATGCAAAGCACAAAGCGGTTGGTATACCTTAATTTTCATATATTTACTTTTTGATTTACTTCTAAAAATAACCTCATGTATAAACCCCTCATATACTTGATAAGTATTTTTGTGCTTATCTCCTGTAGTCCAGAAAAGCATCAAGCTGATCTCATTATTACCAATGCAACCATTTACACTGTTAATGATGAAACCCCAAAAGCCCAGTCCTTCGCCATAAAAGACGGCCTGTTTATTGGCATAGGCACTTCAAAAGAAATCAAAAAGCAATACCGTTCTGACCAAGTCATCAATCTAGAAGGGAAAACAGTGTTGCCAGGTCTGATCGATGGTCATTGTCATTTTAATAACCTCGGTCTTTTTATGCAAACTGTAGATCTCACCGGGACAAAAAGCTATAATGAAATACTCGATAGAGTGACAGCATTTCAAAAAGAAAAGAACCTCAGCTTTATTAAAGGTCGTGGTTGGGATCAAAATGACTGGAAAATAAAAGAGTATCCTACAAAGAATAAATTAGACAGGCTTTTCCCAAATATTCCTATTGCCTTAACCAGAATAGACGGGCATGCACTGCTCGTCAATCAGGCTGCCCTCGATCTTGCTGGGATTGATGAAAATACTGTCGTGTCTGGAGGTGAAATCGTGAAAAAGAACGGTAAAATTACAGGAGTTCTTGTTGACAATGCCATGAAAATGGTAAATAGGATCATCCCTGAAACAGGACTTCAGGAAAGGATACAAGCTCTGAAAGATGCTGAGAATCTTTGCTTAAAGCTGGGACTAACCACAGTAAGTGATGCAGGACTTGGAAGAAATACCATTGAACTTATCGACAGCCTGCAACAACAAGGTGACTTAAAAATAAAGGTCTACGCAATGGTATCTGCAAGCCCTGAAAATCTCGACTATTATTTAAAAAAAGGGATCACAAAAACGGATAGATTGAACGTTAGATCTTTTAAAATTTATGCTGATGGGGCACTTGGCTCAAGAGGAGCTGCTTTAAAAAGACCCTATTCTGACAGAGATGGTCATTATGGAGCAATGGTAACCAGTATTGATGATCTTGAAAATATTGCAAGAACTTTGGCTAAGTCTGATTTTCAAATGAACACACACGCCATAGGAGATTCAGCCAATTCCTATATCCTTAAGACTTACGCAAAAGAACTCAAAAGCCAAACAAATCGGAGATGGAGAATTGAACATGCCCAGGTCATAGACCCTGATGAATTTGACTATTTTACCGAAATTATTCCCTCTGTTCAACCAACTCACGCAACAAGCGACATGTATTGGGCAGAAGATCGATTAGGACCGGAAAGAATCAAAGGAGCATATGCCTTTAAACGTTTGTTGGAAATTAATGGAAGAATTGTACTGGGAACTGATTTTCCGGTAGAAAAGGTAGATCCAATGCTTACTTTTTATGCTGCTGTATCCAGAAAAGACCTGTCAGGATATCCTGAAGGTGGGTTTGAAATGATAAATGGATTGAGTCGGGAAGAGACCCTTAAAGGAATGACCATATGGGCGGCTTATGGAAATTTCGAAGATGAGGAAAAAGGCTCTATTGAGGTAAACAAATTTGCTGATTTTGTGGTACTGGATCAGGATATCATGGAGGTACCAATAGATCAAGTTCCAAATATCAAGATAAATGGAACTTATATCAACGGAGAGAAAGTGTATTAGATTATAAAATTATTTTGATGGGCGTAGTAATGCGGGTTGTATCCCAGGCCAACACCATATTTACGTGTTTTCCTTTGTCTTTAAAACCTATTGAAAACGCTTCAAGAAATTCGGCTTTACTCACTTTGGCTCTAGTTCTGGCTACGTCATATTTTTCTTCATATTCATAGGTGCCCCATACATCCGTATTCGAACTTAGGATCAAAGTCCATTCTTTTTGATTAGGAATGGCATATAAGACATATGTACCTGCTTTTACTTCAGTTTCTCCAAAGACGACATCATTATAAAAAATAACTTCTGTAGCTTCATTGGCGCCAACTCTCCAGATTTTGCCATATGGGATCACATTCCCAAAGATTTCCCTTCCGTTCTTTTTCGGTCTGCCATAAAGTACCTTGATCTTTGGCGGAGAAATTTTATTGGTTCTGAAATATACGATATCATGTGGACTCGTATCCAGATTTCTGAATTCCTGGGCATTCAAGTCCAAACTAAAAAAGTAGGTCAAAATGCAGGCAAATCCGAGGTTGATATATATCTTTTTCATAGAAATTAAATTTTAGCTAAAATCACATCCTGCGTAGCAAGTGGAATATCAATTCTCGTATCATCCCATGCTAAAACCATAAAAATGTTGTTAAAGTCTTCTTTGAAACCAATTGAAAAAACATCAAGTACTTCGGCTTCCTTGGTCGGGATCTTGATACGGACCACATCTTTAGATTCATCATAGAAAAATGAACCCCAAGTGTCTGTATTACTATTCAATATGATGGTCCATTCCTTTTCTCCCGGAATTGTGTGCAATACATAGGTGCCAGCTTTTACAAGTTTCCTTCCAAAAGACATATCCGTAAAGAACTTTATTTCGGTAGTTTCATTGGCACCGGTGCTCCAAATTTCCCCATAGGGAATTTGTTCACCAAATACTTGTTCTGATTCTTTTTGAGGTCTTCCATATACAACCTTTACCAAAGGTTTTGGAATTTTTCTGGTAGTTAGATATGAGATATCTACTGGTGCTTTATCTGGTTTGTCAAATTTTTGAGCGTAGCTCATTACACTTGACAACAACGCACAACAAAGCATTGAGGTAATTATTTTCTTATTCATAGCAACAAACAATTATTAGGTAATCATTCGATAATAATAAACGTACTAAATCCAATATTATTATATCAGGTCTTCTCTTTAAAATATGCATAACACATTCCACACGTTTAAAAAGTCAAGAATCTGTTAAAAATATTTTAATTGGCCAAGTATGTCAATTATATACTATTTTTGTAAAACCTTAAATTATGTCGACATGAAACTATTGATAGTAGAGGATGAAATAGAGTTGCTGAATGCAACCAGTGGGTATTTGGAAAAAGAAGATTTTATTTGCGAAACCGCTCCTAATTTTTTTGAAGCG
>CBDULU010000229.1:0-4175 GCA_965368155.1 uncultured Flavobacteriaceae bacterium | reverse complement strand
CAGGTTTCGGACAATAATCTGACCTTTTCGTCCTTTTTTAAAAATTACTCAAGCAACTTTATGCTACATTAGAGGTTATCCAAAAGATTTAAATTCAATAAAATGAAAGCTAAAACTTACCTATTCAATGTGGCGCTTATCGCCCTTTTACCCTTATTGATCTTATCCTGTAAAAAAGAACCTGTTCCAGCTCCTGAGGTTGTTGCAGAAAGCCCTGAGCCCTCAGTAGAAGATGTCATTGCTCACGGAGAATATCTTGTGGGTATCATGGGATGTCATGACTGTCATTCACCAAAAAGGATGGGAGAAAGGGGGCCCGAGATGATTCCTGAACTCATGTTGTCAGGTTTTCCTTCAGACAGACCAGTTGTAAAATTTAAAAGTGAATTGATCCAACAAGGTTTCGCTATGTTGTATCCTGATCTTACAGGAGCAGCCGGACCCTGGGGTGTGTCTTTTGCCGGTAATCTGACTCCACATGAATCAGGTATCGGAAATTGGACAGAAGAGCAATTTAAGAGAGCTTTGACCCAAGGAAAATCCAAAGGTTTAGAAAATGGTCGTATGCTTTTACCTCCAATGCCATGGCAAGGTTTTTCCATTTTGAAAGATGAAGATGTTCATGCCATATATTCTTATTTAAAAAGTATAAATCCAGTAGAAAATGTCGTTCCTGCACCTGTGAGCCCGGATAATATGTGATAGGGGGTTTGGTGTTTGACGTTTAATCAATGATTCAAGAACCATATTCCAATAAGTTCATATTTAAAATATATCAACATGAAAATTCAAAAAAAACTATCAGTGTTTTTGATGATCATGACTATGCTTATGGGACCGCAAATCTTTGCACAACAAGACATAGATCAAGCAAATATGTACCTGCGTATTTATGATCTGAAGGGATCAAAAATGGCGAAAGGAAAAATGCTTTCTATTACAGATGATGGAATCAGTTTGAAAGGGAAAAAAAATCCTGTTCTTATAGCATTCAGTGATATAGGTCAGGTAAAAACAAAACGATCCGGAGGTCACAATGTGCTTATGGGTGCAGGTGTGGGAGCAGCAACTGGTATAATATTAGGAGTAGCATCATCAGATCCTGATGCTTCTTTTCTTGGTTATTCGGCGACTGAGGGAGCTTCAGGCTTCGGAGTGATACTAGGAACGGCAGGTGCAGCTATTGGAGGTATAACCGTTCTTTTTAAGAAATCAAAAACCTATGCCATTGAAGGCGATCCTGTAAAATGGGAAGAATTTAAAACTGCTATTGGTGATGGGGGATAGTATTGCTACAATGCTACAATGCTGCAATGCATGAAATCGAACCTGCCTGCCGGCAGGCAGGGATTCAGCGGAGCCAATGAATAAATCGTGATGTGACCGCTCAACGGGTGATTTCAGTTCACCCGCTGAGTTTTCTATTGAAGGCAATGCTTCAATACTACAATGGATTGCATCCTTACTATTTTTAGTTACCACAATCAAGAGAAAATTCTACATCTTCATCTCTCATCCAGATCGCTAAGCCGGGATTTTCTATTTGTTCAAGTAGCGTTTCATTCAACTGTACACAAGTGAGCGGGTTGTTTCTAATGTCTAAGAACAAAATAGTATTCAAGGCTGAAAGGTCAAGATTGTTAAGTTCATTGTCTTGTAGAAACAATTTATATAGATGAGGATTGTTTGATAGGTTTATATTCTTTAAGTTGTTTTGATTACAAGTAAGCATTTGTAAACTCAAAAAATCTTCAATACCACTGAGATCCTGGATGTTTCGGTTTGACACATCCAATTCTTCAATCCTGCTGATTACCTGGGTTGACACATAATCATCCAATTGATCATCGTATCCGAGATCAATAAGGGCCTGTTCAAAATGATCATCCGGTATGTAGGTTTTGTCTTCGACTCCTTCCTTAAAAACCGCATAAAGAAAAAGGTGATCTGCATTCTGAAACATTAAAGCATCATTTAAATCAAATACCACCGGGTTTTTTGTAGTAAGAAAATCCCCGAAATCGTTATCAAAGATTCCATGCAAATAGACAAAATAGGATCCTTCTTTCGCATATGCGGTCAGTCTAACCTCTGAATCGCCCAATGTAGGATCTCCGACCCATTCTTTTTCTATGGAACCACCTCCAAATACCCAAATACTTATTGGAATTGATAAAGTCTTTTCGAACTTTGCCGTGATGTTCATGGCTTTATCCATGGTTAACTGAATGGGGTTTTCAATTCCGGTATGGTCACCGCTCCATCCAACAAATATCCAACCGGCATCGGGTATAGCCGTAAGTTTAACCGTTGTGCCGGAATCATAATCTTTTGAGGAGGTTTTCGCTTCAACAATTTCTTCATTTACCGTTCCGTTTCCTTCGATCTCTATGGTCAATGCGTATGACACTTTTTCGAATTTAGCCGTGATGCTCATGGCTTGATCCATGGTTAACTGAATGGGGTTTTCAGTGCCGGTATGGTCGCCGCTCCATTCAACAAATATCCAGCCGTCATCTGGTATAGCCGTAAGTTTAACCCTTGTACCAGATTCGTAATCTTTAGAGGTAGATTTTTCTAGTACAATTTCCTGATTTACGGTTCCTTCTCCAAGAATATCAAGCGTTAATGCATAATTTACTTTTTCAAAAACAGCGGTGATATTTTTGTCATCAAGCATGATTATTTTCAATGGATTAACATTACCCGTGGCGTCCCCGGTCCAGTTTTTAAAAACATACTCCTGGTTGGGGGTTGCTTTGAGTTCAACTTCAGTTCCTTCATTATACATTCCGGAAACAGGGGCAAGGGTTCCTGCTTCGGCAGGAGTCACTTGAGTTGTGAGCTTGTACTGAATCTTATCGTCATCACTACAAGTGGTAAGCAATAAGAAAAGTAAAGTGTAAAGCGTTAATTTTAAATTTGTTAGGATTTTCATACCACGTAATTTAGCGACCATTCTTATCCATAATGGATCTGATAAGCAAAAAGAATGGTATGATTAAAGAGCTATAAAGTTAGTTTGAGACTTTAGATCTGGCAATGATTCTTGTCAATTTGAATAATGATTTTGATCAACTAAATTGTAGCATTGTTGCAATGCTACAATGCTACAATAGCTTGCATCCTTACTATTTTTAGTTACTACAGTCTTCTGAAATGATCACCCCTTCATCTTTTTCAACTACCATAGGAATTAAGGGCCCATTATTTTCTATAACTGAAAGTTGGTTTTCATTGACCTGAATACAAGTCAGAGGGTTATTTCTGACATCCAGTAAGCCTAATATATGCAGAACTGAAATATCCAGGCTGTTTAACTTGTTGTTCGATAAAATCAATGTTCCTGCTTTAAAACCATATCCAAAACTTGAACCAAAGAAAGGATCAATCGAGGAAATATTGTTGTCGCTGGCATCAAGAGTAATCAATGATTTAAAATCTTCTAAACCTGTCATATCTGAAATATTTTTGTTTGAAATATACAGGTTTTCGACCAATAAGATGTCAACTGTTTTAACATAATTATCCAATACATTATCCAAACCAAGGTCAATCAGCGCTTGCTCAAAATTATCATCGGGTATATATGTTCGATCCTCATTTGATATACCACAATTAAGTGAAAAAGTCACTCCTTCATCTGCAATAAACCATGGTCCTCCTGGGCCTCCTCCTGTATTGATCATTAAGAGTTGCTGTTGATTCACTCGTACACAGCTTAATTCATTCTCGAGTGAAATCAAAAAACTTAACATATAATTTCGAGAAATATCCAAACTAGTCAATTGATTCTTGTCACAAATAAGTTGTTGAAGCAATGTATTTTGTGAGACATCCAAATTTTGAAGGTTATTATTCGTTGCCACTAAGATTCTCAGGTTTTCAAAACCTTCAATACCTGTTAGATCTTCAATTTGGCGGTTATCCAATCTTAGTTCTTCAACGTTTCCGATTCTTTGCGCATTAACATAATCATCCATTAGGTCATCGTATCCAAGATCGATCAAGGCTTTTTCAAAATTATCATCTGGTACATATATTTTTTCGAGATTTTCCAGTTCAAAAGAGGCTACTATAGTCATGGGTTTGTCTATGGTAATTTGAATAGGGTTTTCTGTTCCGGTATGGTCACCGCTCCATCCAACAAATATCCAACCGGCATCGGGTATAGC
>CBDULU010000228.1:0-4189 GCA_965368155.1 uncultured Flavobacteriaceae bacterium | reverse complement strand
GGCCTCACATTGAGAGCCCGCATTGATACTGTATTTTCCAGAGCCATTATTTGGAATAAACACCCATTCACTTTCCTTAAAACAAGCAGAATCAGCCATGTCGAATAAATTCGCTTTATACAGGCCTTGTTCCCCAACAAATCTGATGTTGGTCACCTTCCAGGTTCCTTTTAAGGTTTTTTTACTGGGCTTTGCCTCAGAACTAGTTTGTGTTGATCCGCAAGAGCTTAAAAATAGGATCATAAAAGAGAAGAATAATAGTTTTTTCATTGGTTAGATTTTATAATTTTACTTAGTGTCTCAAATTTACAAAATAAATCTAACCAAAAATCATCTAAAAATCAATATGCCAATAATTTGATCAAAGCCTTTTCAAACCTTTCGTTCGGTAGATACAATGCCTCTAAATTCTTTGCAAATGGGATGGGCATTTCAGGTGAAGCAACCCTGATTACGGGAGCATCAAGGGATTCAAAACAATTTTCACTTATTAAAGCTGAAATATCAGAAGCTACACCCCCAAAAAGAGAATCTTCCTGTAAAATGATCACTTTACCCGTTTTTTTAACGGAATCATAGATGCATTGCTCATCAAGGGGCTGAAGTGTTCTCAAGTCAATCAGGTCTGCAGACAACTTGAGTTTGTCCATGCTTGATAATGCCCAGTGTACTCCAGCGCCATAGCTAATAATAGTCAGATCATTACCTTCTTTGAGCAGGGCGGCTTTCCCTAATGGAATGGTGTAATAATCATCAGGTACTTCCTGATAAACAGATCTGTAAAGTTGTTTGTGTTCAAAAAACAGCACAGGGTTTGGATCTTCAAGTGAAGCGCAAAGCAAACCCTTTGCATCAACAGGAAATGCCGGGTATACTACTTTTAACCCAGGGGTTTTGGTAAACCAGGCTTCATTGGTCTGACTGTGAAACGGTCCCGCCCCAACTCCTGCTCCGCAAGGCATACGCAATACTACATCAGCAGCCTGTCCCCAACGATAGTGAGATTTGGCAAGCAGGTTAACCACCGGATTAAAGCCGGAACTTATAAAATCACCAAATTGTAATTCGACCACTGACTTAATACCACTTACCGATAAGCCATAAGCGGCCTCAATGATGGATGATTCACAAATAGGCGTGTTTCTTATTCTTTCCTCCCCAAAGACTTCCATAAAGCCTTCTGTGATTTTAAAAACGCCTCCATAAGAGGCGATGTCCTGTCCCATGATCACCATTTCCTTATGCCGTTCCATACTCTGGTACAGACCCTTGGAAATGGCATCTACAAGCCTTATTTTTGATGTGTTTTTACCCGACTCAATTATCTGTAAATCAAAAGGTTTATAAACATCATTTAATTCGTTTTCTAAGCTTGAAACTACTTCATCCTCCTTAAAAGCAATCTCAAGGTTTTCGGTAATCTCATGGCTAAAGTCTGTTTTGATCACAACTTCTGCTTCTTCCGTTAAAATGTTGAACTCCCTAAGGTAGGCCTGGAAATTTTCTATCGGATCTTTACTGGCCCATTCATTGAGGACTTCTTTTGGTACATACTTTGTCCCACTAGCCTCTTCGTGCCCTCTCATTCTAAAGGTTTTGAATTCCAGTAAAACCGGGCGAGGATCTTTTCTTAAACTTTCTGCTATTTCGCTTACTTTGCTAAATACTTCTACAATATTATTACCATCGATGATATGGCTTTCCATACCATATCCCTTTCCCTTATCAGCAATATGTTCACAGCTAAATTGTTCACTACTAGGAGTGGATAAACCATAGCCGTTATTTTCAATACAGAAAAGTACGGGTAATTTCCAGACAGCGGCTACATTCAGGGCCTCGTGAAAATCTCCTTCGCTTGTGGCACCATCCCCTGAAAACACTGCGGTTACTTTATCTTCTCGTCTTAATTTACTGGCCAAAGCAATGCCATTGGCAACACCAAGTTGGGGTCCTAAATGTGAGATCATCCCGACAATTTTAAATTCCTGGGTTCCAAAATGAAAAGATCTGTCTCGACCTTTGGTAAAACCACTCATTTTGCCTTGCCATTGAGAAAAGAGCCTGTGCAATGGGATGTTTCTTGAAGTAAACACACTCAAATTCCTATGCATGGGTAAAATATATTCCTCTTTATGCAGGGCGAGGGCTACACCTGCAGAAATGGCCTCTTGCCCCATTCCGGAAAACCACTTGGAGATCTTTCCTTGTCTTAAAAGTATCAACATTTTCTCTTCAATCATCCTTGATTTAAGCATGGCTTTGTACAGCTCGAGAAGTTGGGTGGCCTTGAGTTTAGGCTTGTTGTAGTCAAAATTCATAGAAAACGATTTCTAAGTAAGTCTCAATTAAATTTGAACTCAAATATCGATTTTTTTTATCATCATTTAACCATTATGTATAAAAAATCCTCTTCATTAAATACATCATGAAGAGGACAGTTTTATTTGATCTAAATTATTAGAATGAGATCTCCTTAAAGATCTGATGCATTAATCTTTTTTTATCGTTGATCACTTCTTCAAGAGAGATAGAAGTTTCCGTACGCTTGATTCCTTCAATTCTGTCAAGTCTGAAAATAATTTCCTTGGCATGCATGGTGTCTTTTGCCCGAATCTTACAAAAAATTGAGAATTTTCCCGTAGTAAGATGCGCCACTGTAACTTCAGCTATTTTCCTTACTTCTTCTATAACTGACTGAGTAGAAGAAGAATTCTCTAAAAATAGACCAACATAAGCAATAAACGTATAGCCCATTTTGTTATAATCAACACTAAGCGTTGATCCTTTTATCACACCTTCATCTTCCATCTTTTTTACCCTAACATGAATGGTACCTGCTGAAACCAAAAGGTTCTTTGCGATATCTGTAAACGGTGTTCTGGCATTTTCAATCAAGGCTTCTAAAATCTGATGATCTAGCTCATCCAATTTGAATTTTGACATAAGTAATTTTTTTGTTTAATTTGCAAATATGACAAATATCCGTTAAATAATTACACTTTTTAGTAAAAAAGATTAGCTTTTTGTGGACAATATTTAATTAAACCTATTTTTAACCCAATTCTCTACATCGTTTTCGTTAGCAAAATCAAGGTCTTTACCCTCTATAATATGATCTGCATTAAAATCACTCAAGTCGGTTATTTGATCAATACTAGGTTCAAATGCAATGACTCCATCCTTTAATTTTTCAATATATAGTACTCCTATATCTCGATTTTTACCTGCAACCATGCTGTTCTTAACAATAATATCAAGGTATTTCTTTTCGTTATTTGGAATGTCAAAATATCTTTCGTGATCAATATATTCCTGTTTTTCAGCTATATATCGTAATCCTTCCAGTAAGGCCAAAAAAGTGGTCCGTCTTGATTTCTTCCTTTTATAATCACCTTTACTGTGTCCTGATTCGATCAAAATGGTATTATGCCCCATTTTTTGAAAATTATCTCCTGTTGCCGTTGGATAAAATTCATCTGTATATCTTCCTATTCTTCCCGGAATCACTTGCTGTAAGGCATTATTTATGGATGCAATTACACTCATGGTTTCTTTCCTCCCAGTTGTAAGGGTTCGCTCCGGATCGATGGAAGGGGCTAAAAAAGACATGGTAGCCGTCTTATTGCCGGGAGCTACACTAAATATAGTTCTCTGGTCATGCAGATTAAAGCAATACCGGGGGTTGACCTTTTTTAAAACTTGTTGAAGAAGTTGGCTTTCTAATGCCTTTACATCTATTACATCACGATTCAGGTCTATGCCCTGGGCGTTCACCCTGGTGTACGCTTCTGCCCCATCAGGATTCAGCATGGGGATGCAATACACGGTACACTCTTGTAATATAAGGTCTGCAAGCCATTTGTGGTCTCCAGGAGTTGAAATAAACTTTATCAGATCAAGAAAGGCCTTGGTTCCTGTACTTTCGTTGCCATGCATTTGGGTCCATAAAAGCACAGGAATATCTCCTTGACCAAAAACTAAATCGCAAATATCCCGTCCTTCAAATGACTCACCAATTTTCTTTACTGTGAATGGCTCATGAAGTCCTGCGAGAAAAGGCTGAATTTGCTTTAAGGTAAGGTAGCGATCTTCAAGCTTCTTCTCATGGTGCAAGTCATGCCAAATACACAAATTTTCAATGTCAATTTTTTTCATTTTACAAATGTAAACAAATACTTTGTTACAA
>CBDULU010000227.1:0-4232 GCA_965368155.1 uncultured Flavobacteriaceae bacterium | reverse complement strand
TAGGTATTCCACCTATCATACAGCTCAATACATTGCCAATTCCCTGAGCCTTTAATTCCCGGTTTGTATTGGTATATCTTTTTAAAGGATCTAATTGATCAGAGGCTTCAATGCATAATAAAGTTTCAATACTGGCCACTGCAGCTATCGTTAAGGCAACTACCCAGACTTGGCCATTAGCAATTTGGTTAAAATCCGGCAAACTGAATTGCCCCAGAAAAGCGGACATTGATTCAGGTACGGGTAAGCTTACCAAATGATCTGGCCCTATGAGTAGAGATGACCCGGTCAATCTGAAAAATTCATTAATGATCACACCGGTAAGGACAGCCACCAATGCGCTTGGAATAGCTTTGATCTTTTTTAGGAATTCAACTTTCTCAAACGCAATTAATACAATTAATGAGGCCAAAACTATAATCACGGCACCAGGATGCATAAAATTTACAGCATTGATTAAAGTTTCAAACATGTCATGTCTTCCTTCCTTATTGATATGAAAATAATCTCCTTCATTGATCACATCATAGCCAATGGCATGTGGCAATTGGGTAAGAATTATAATGATACCAATAGCTGCCAACATACCTTCGATCACATTGGACGGAAGATAATTGGAAACAACCCCGGCCTTTACATAGCCTAAAACCAACTGTATTACACCTGCTAATACACCTGCCAAAAGAAAGGCTTCAAAAGAACCCAAAGTGGCAATTGCTGTAAGAATAATGGCGGTCAAACCCGCTGCAGGGCCAGATACGCTCAACTGTGAATTGCTGAAAAGACCCACTACAATACCCCCTATAACTCCAGAGATAATTCCTGAAAATAACGGAGCTCCACTGGCCAAGGCAATACCCAGACAAAGAGGAAGTGCCACTAAGAAAACAACCATTCCTGCTTGTAAATCGGATTTTAGATACTTGGTGCTCAAATTTTTCATAGGTAATATTTTAGGGAGTATAAGTTCAAATTAACATATTTTCAAAATAACAATAATTCATCTATTTACTGAACGACATGCTATGTCAACCTTGTAAACTTAAAGATATTATTTTATTCAGTTTCTATTTATATCTGATAAGACTCAGATGTTCATGGCATTTTCGATATTTTTGCCATTCTTGACCACCTAATTTGGCAAGGTAATTTTATGATCACATCAGTAATTCTATTGATCCTTGGATTTGGCCTTCCATTTGGATATTATTATTTAAAGAAGAATCCGCAATTTGGAGGGAAATTGACTAAGGAGGAAAAGCTGCGTCTACAGCAATCGGAACAATGGAAAAAGGGAAGTTTTCAGAATCAGTCAAAAACCACCATGGACATAAGTTTGACTTCTTTACCCAAACTGATCAAGGAAAGTGTGCAAGGCAGAAAAACCAGAAACCCTAAAGAGCAAATACCCATCGTGCCCTTTGATAGTAATAGATTTAAGCAGGATGGTATTCCTAAGTTTATTTGGTATGGTCACTCCACACTTTTGATTCAGATCAATAATAAAAACCTGCTTATAGATCCAATGTTTGGCTCAGACGCCTCACCCGTGGGCCCGATCAGAACAAAAAGGTTTTCAAAAGATAGTTTAGATGTTATCATGGAGCTTCCTCCAATTGATGCGATTTTGATGACTCATGATCACTATGATCATCTCGATTTTGTCAGCATACGTGAGCTGAGGCAAAAAGTAAATCGTTTTTTAGTGCCACTAGGAGTGGGAAGACATTTGGAACATTGGGGTGTAGATAACAACATGATCACAGAATTTGACTGGTGGCAGGAATTAAAGGTTTTTGATTTGCAACTTATATGTACACCTTCAAGGCATTTTTCGGGACGAGGTGCATTTGATCGAGCAAAATCATTATGGGGTGGCTGGGTGATCAAATCTTTAAAACACAGCATTTACTGGAGTGGAGACGGAGGCTATGATGAACATTTTAAACTTGTAGGTGAAAAATTCGGTCCGTTTGATTGGGGATTTATGGAATGCGGACAATACAATGAAAGATGGCATCAAATTCATATGTATCCTGAAGAGGCTGTGCAAGCAGCAATAGATTCTAAAGTAAGATATGCTATCCCGGTTCATTGGGGAGCCTTTAGTCTTGCCTTGCATCACTGGAAAGAACCGATCTTAAGATTTGTTTCAGCGGCTGAGCAAAAGCAGCAGGCCTATTTATCCCCCCAACCCGGAGCTATAATTGATATCAGTATGAATAGCAATGAATTTTGGTGGGAATCATTTGAGTAGTTACAACATCTTTTTTCATTAAAATATGTCACTATGGCATTATATTTCGATAATTAATGTCATTATGGCGTTTGTTTTATGCAAATTTTACTGATTTCGCACAAAATATACAATTGGTATTAGGATTGCTATAGGGATACTAAACAATAAAATAAAAGTATAACCCAATAAAAAAGATAAAAATGAGCAATCTAATGTTGACTAACAATGGGAATTTCGTTAAAAGAAATCAACAAAATTTAGGGAATTTTCCAGCATGGACGTCTTTTATTGACGAGTTGTTTAATGAAGAGTTGAGCAATGTTAAAAATACAGACTTTAATAAGGGAATCACTTCGCCTAAAGTAAATATTAAGGAATCAGTTGATGCCTATACTTTGGAAATGGCTGTTCCCGGATTTAAAAAATCGGATTTTGTTATTGATCTGGAAAATGAGAACCTTTCAATTTCTGCAGAGATCAAGACGGAAGAAGAGCAAACTAAAGATAACTATACCAGAAAGGAGTTTGGATATGCATCTTTTAAAAGAACTTTTATCCTTCCTGATACAGTGGAAGAAGATAAGATAGAAGCTAAGTATGCAGAAGGTATCCTAAGCTTAAACATTCCGAAAAGGGAAGAAGCAAAACCTAAGCCTGCGCGTAAGATTACCATTGGGTAAGGGCAAGGCTTATAGATTGGATTAGTAGAGTTGGCCTTCTTCCATTTAGACAGGAAGAGGGCCATTTTTTTACAATTCATCTTAATGAATCGACAGTTCGGTAAGTCAGAATTTCCCACTACGTGTTCGTGACATACATTTGTTGTATAATAATTAAATATATATATCATGAAAACAGTAATCAACAACGGTACAGCAAACGAAACAAGGTATGCACATTTTTCAGCTTTTAGTGAAAGTAAAAGAATCAGATGGTCAAGTTTTAGAAATTATGGATATTAATTCAGTGATGTAATGATCTAATGATTTAATGGAATAATTAAAACTAAAGTTTATGGAACAAAAATTAATTCCACCGTAAGAGCCCTTAACAATTTTGTTAAGGGTTTTTTTATGCCTAAAAAATTGATTATCAAAATCAAAAAACAGTTATTAGAGATATTCCTTTGTAAGGTTTAATTGTTGCAGCCTACAATTGAATTAGTATCTTTATCATTAGTCAAAAAACAGAACATATGAATTTATCACAGAGTTTAAAGAATTTTTTTAACGCAAAATCCAATCATGAACCCACAGGGGAAGCCCCAGAGGGTGTTTGCCCCAATTGTTGGGGAAGACAGGAGTGGGAAGGTAATTATTATAAACTTATGAAGGCCAGAAACATAACTCCTCAGTCAAATACTTATAATAGTTTTATTAATGAAGTTGCCTCTAAGCTTGACAAAATAACCTTGAAAGAGGATACTTATGAATGCACAACCTGTCAAATGAAAAATAAAAGTAGTAAGTAGTTTTGAGCAGTACATTAATTGGATTAGGATTAGCGGCAATTGGACGGCCTGAATATATAAATGTCAGACAGGTTTTTGATCGTGATAAATCTGAGGGGTATTATAGAGATAATGCTTTTAAGATGTTAGATTTTGCCTATAGTCAAGGGATCCGTCATTTTGATACAGCTCCGTCATATGGCAAGGGTGAGGAATTTTTGCAACAATGGCATAGACAAAACGGGTATAAAGATGTGACCTTTAGTACCAAGTGGGGCTATACCTATGTGGCGAACTGGGATCTGAATTTTAAGGGAGCTCATGAGATCAAGGAGCATAGTTTAAAGAAACTCATTGAGCAGTGGTCTGTATCAAAGCGTCTTTTACCTGCCTTAAAAGTCTACCAGATCCATTCAGCTACTTTTGAAAGTGGTGTACTGGAAAATGCTGAAGTATTGGAAAAACTTCATGAAATTAAAAAGGAAACAGGCCTAAAAATGGGTATCTCGGCCAGCGGGGAACGTCAAAGTGACATCGTGGAGT
>CBDULU010000226.1:0-4256 GCA_965368155.1 uncultured Flavobacteriaceae bacterium | reverse complement strand
CTCTTGCTCCAGATCTTACAGATATCAATAAAGGATTGTCTTTATCACCAAATGTCGATCCCATTATGAATTCTACATTCTTGATCGCCTCTTCAACATCAGTTTTGATCATGGATACGGTTTCTTCCTGACCCACTTCATTGTATTTGGTACAGACCTCTGTGGTAATGGTAAAACCAGCAGGTACTGGAATTCCTAATAAACTCATCTCGGCAAGGTTGGCTCCTTTACCTCCAAGCAGGTTTTTCATACTTGTATTACCATCGGCAGTTTTGTTACCGAATTTGTATACATTCATCTTAACATCTTGTATTGTCTCCATTTCTTGTATTTTTGATAGTTATTAATTGAGACACAAAATTAAGCATGATTACAGCCTCGAATTATGATATAAGTCATATGGGATTTATTGTGTAGGATTTGTTACATAAAAAAGGAGGTCATTTGTAAAAATGACCTCCTTTTTGTTGGTTAGAAACGATTTTTCTAGTAGTTCGCTCCAATTAGATTTCCGCCCAATTGCAACAAACGTAACTCAGCTACTTTCGCTGTATATTTGGCTTGATTATAACTATTTATGGCGCTTAATAAATTGACCTGAGCCAATCTGAATTCAACGGTTATGATCTGACCTAATTTAAATTGTTCTTCACTTCTTGCAAAATTTCGCTTATTCGTTTCAACGTTTTTTTCTTCAGCGCTTAAAACAAATAATGAGTTTTGATACGTCTCCCAGGCATTGGCAACATTTCTCTCGAGATCTTTCTCGGCCAACTCCTTTTCAATGTTTCTGTTGTCTATGGCGATCTTGGCATTTTGAACCCTGGTTTTGGTCAACCCTCCGTCGAAAACATTCCAGGACACTGTTAAACCACCCACGAGCCCAGCACTTGTATTGCTGGCAAGAGCGAAAGGATTATCGATATTAGAATCCGTATTGGCGTTTCTCCAGTTATAGGCTCCGTTAATACCGACATTCGGCACCCATGATGATTTGTTGATCTTTAAATCATAATCACTAAGGGTAACATTCTTTTCAGCTTGTAAAAGCAATGCATTATTGATTTTCGCGGATTGTAACATACTTTCATAGGTCAGATCAAGGGCGTAAGTTACTGTTGTATCAACAGCAAAATCAATATTGACCTCTCTGCCTAAGATCACATTCAAGTCTCTTTTGGCATTGGCCAGTTCTCTCTGAATATTCAAAAGATTGATTAATACTATCCTGGTTCACATTCACTTCAGTATTCAAAACATCCAGTTGGGTTTTCTGTCCGTATTGATAGCCGTATTGTTCTCTTAATAATTGACTTTTTGAAATTGCCAAAGACTGTTCCAGGTTATATTTGTTTTCGGTTAGTCTGGCAACATCATAATAAGAAATAAGCAAGCCGAGCAAGGTGTTTTCAATAACCTGTCTTACACGGATTTCAGAAATATTATATTCCTCCTGAAGCCTTTTATAATTGTATTTTCTGCCAAAACCATCAAAAATCAAATAATCAACACCTACCGAAGCTGAATATGAATTTGTGGTATTTACAATGTCGTCTTGTGTATTACCATTCTGAAATTCAATTTTACTGTTATTATCTTGATAATCAGCACCACCAGAAGCAAAAACAGATGGCAGATATCCACTATTGTAGACACTGGAGCTGTTTTTTGCAACTTCAAGGTCATTATTGGATACCTTGATGTCATAGTTGTTTTCTAAAGCAATATTTACAGCTCCGTTCTTTTCTAGTAATTCCTGTGCACTCAACGAAAAGCTCAGGATCAAGAGTAGAAAAGTGAAAAATTTATTCTGTATCATTTTGTTCAATTTTTAATTCTTTAACAGCACGTGTTACTTCTTCTTTAGTCACTTTTTTTCCGGTCAACAGCCATTTGATCTTCACCGTTAAACTATTATTGATAGACAGTAAAAGGGGCAGCATCAATAGGGTCAAAAAGGTAGCAATCATTATTCCATAAGAAATTGAAATAGCCATTGGTTTTAGAAACTGTGCCTGTCTGCTTTTCTCCAAAAGTAAGGGCATCAATCCGGCCACTGTTGTCAACGAAGTCAGAATGATCGCTCTAAACCTGGATTTTCCAGCCTGAAATAAAGCGTCATTGAATGTCATTCCTTCTTTGAGATAGGTGTTGAATTTTCCGACCAGCACCAAACCATCATTCACCATGATCCCAACAAGGGCAATGATTCCCAGCCAAGACAATATATTGATAGCAAAGCCATGGATATAATGACCCCAAACAATTCCGATCAAACTAAAAGGTACCATAATGAATAATAATAAAGGCTGACTGTAAGATCTGAATGTAAAAGCAATGACCACATAAATTAAAACCAAAACAATGAGTCCTGCTCTATTGGCTGAATCTATTGTTTTAGCAGCTTCCCTGTTCTGTCCTTCAAAACTAGGTTGTACAGAAGGATATTTAGATAAAATTCCCGGGAGAATATTATCCTTTATGTTTGCCATAACATCGGTAGCACTCTCTTTCGCATTCGCCATGTCTGCAGTGATTTGAATCTCACGTCTTCCCGCTAAGTGATTGATGGCTACATCGCCCCGTGCGATATCATAGGTAGCAATTTCTGAAAAAGGCACTTTACTGCCGGTAGGGGTGGAGATCCACATATCGTCAAGATTCCTTATGGAAGACCTGTCTTCCTTTTCATACCTAACCCAAACCTTGATCTCATCTTGTCCGCGTTGAAAACGCTGGGCCTGAAAGCCAAAGAAACCTGATCTCACCTGACTCATCACTGATTGAAGCGTCAGCCCTAAGATATAGGCGTCATTTTTTAATTTGATCCTTACTTCCTTGATTCCGGCGGGGTCTGTATCGGAAACATCTTTTAGCGTTGGGTTGGCCATAAGTATTTGTTTCAACTCGGCTTTGGCAGCTTTTAATTCCGGGATATTATTTCCCAGAAGAGAAACCGCAACCGGGCTTCCTCCAAAATTACTTCCGGAACCAAAAGTGAGACTTTCAGCACCATAAACTATACCTGTTTTTTCTCTTATCGCATTTGTAATGTCAATCGAAGGGAAATCTCTAAATTCTCCTTGTAACAAATTGATCGTGAGACTGGCATTACTGGAACCAGGACCAATCCTTTTGATGATGTTTTCTACAACCGGAGTATTCCCTGATTGCTTTTCTGTGAATTCATCAGCAACCAACCAGGCAGCTTCTTCAATACTTGAGATGATGGAATCTGTTATAGTTTCATTGGTTCCTTGTGGCATTGACAGCGATATAGCCACTCTATCACTCGCAATAGTGGGGAAAAATGACGTACGAACAATCTTACTTTGGATACCACCAAATGAAAGAATAAGCAATGCAAAAGGAATAGCAAGTCCTAAAAACCTGTTCTTTAAAAAGAAATTCAAATAAGGACCATATAATTTGTCTCTACAAAAACACATGAATTGATCAGCCTTTACATTGATTTTATTGAAGGCTCCAAAAAGACCTGTTGTTGGTTTTTTTCGATCTCTTATCAAAGCTTTAGAATGTGCAATATGCGCAGGTAAAATGATCAGGGCTTCAACGAGGGATACGGCTAAGGTCAAGATAACAACCGTAGCAACTTCTCCGAAAAAATTCCCAATACGACCATCCAAAAAGAAAAATATGGAAAACGCCAGCATGGTAGTTAATATGGCAGATATAATTGGTGGAATTACTTCCAAGGTTCCATCAATAGCTGCCCTTACAGGAGATTTCCCTTTTTCGTAATGATGGTAAATATTTTCACCGATCACAATACCATCATCTACCAGGATACCAATAACGATGATCATTCCAAACAATGACAATACATTGATCGTAACACCCAGGTTTGCAGCAAATATAAACATTCCCAAAAATGAAATTGGTAAGCCGGCTGCTACCCAAAAGGCAATTCGTACGTTTAGAAAAAGTGACAGAAAAAGCAATACCAAAACAATACCGATAATGGCATTTTCAGTTAATAATTGGGTTCTTTGTTTTAAGGTTATTGATCGGTCACTGGAAATATTCAATTGAACATTGTCATGCTCGGCATTGAATTTTTCAATATAAATTTTGATCATATCAGCAGAAGCAATCATATCCTCACTATTGGTATTGCTTACTTGTATGCTAATGGCTACTTCGTCATTGTAGAAAAGTCGATCTGGATTTTCGTTCCAACGATCTCTTACAGTGGCTACATCTTTTAAGTAAATCACATTTCCCGATTGATACGC
>CBDULU010000225.1:0-4273 GCA_965368155.1 uncultured Flavobacteriaceae bacterium | reverse complement strand
ACCTTCTTTCAGTCGGTGATCCTGAATTGGGTAACGATGCCAATAAAAGCTTTGAAATACTCACTTCTCACTTCTCACTTCTTACATCTCCCTTCAAAAAAGGATTACCTTCTTTCAGTCGGTGATCCTGAATTGGGTAACGATGCCAATAAAAGCTTTGACTCCCTACGGTCGTACATTTCTTTTTTTATGCAGTTGTTTTTGAGCAAGCTCAAACAACTGCATAAAAAAAGCTCTGCAAAATTTGCAAAGCTTTTATTGTCGGGGTGGCAGGATTCGAACCTGCGGCCTCCACGTCCCAAACGTGGCGCGATAACCGGGCTACGCTACACCCCGAATGATCATCGATTTTTCAGGTGGCAAAGATAATACTTAATCCCACATATTCAAGTAAAATAATTTATAATTATTCAAAAGCCAGATCATATATCCTGCTGATGGCCATATCCAACTCTCGCAAACCAATATGTCGGCTTTTTCTTAGATATTCCTTTCCTTCAACAAACAATAAGATTGTTGGTTCAACAAAAACCTGATGGGCTGCTGAGAGTTCAGCTGCCAAATTCATATCAATACTACAATAATCAAGTTTTGGATATTTCTGATGAAGTAATTTCTGCACCTTAGGTTCCAATGCCTCCCCTACTGAGCAGCTTGTTGTGGCAAAATAGAAAAGCACTCCTTTATGAGTTCCAATATGACTGTTAAAATCAACTTCTGACTGAATTATTTTCATTGGACTATGTCTTGAATTTGTAAGTTTTGATTTACTTTTTCGTCAATAAAACGTGTTCAAATTTAATAATTAAAAACGGTTACAATAGTTACGAAAAAAAAGATATGGAATAGTGTTTTAAACGATTGTATTTATATATTTTTGTTAACCCAAATTTAAAAACTTATACCAATGGATGGCAATATTGAAAGAATTAAATGTTTGATTATAGGATCCGGACCTGCTGGCTATTCAGCTGCCATTTATGCCGCCAGAGCTGATTTAAAACCAGTTGTTTATACTGGGATGCAGATGGGTGGGCAATTAACCACTACCACAGAAGTGGATAACTATGCAGGATATCCCAATGGAACTGACGGAACAGCCATGATGGAAGACTTTAAAAACCAGGCAGAAAGATTTGGAACCGATGTTAGGTTCGGAATGGCTACCAAAGTTGAGTTCAGTAAAGAAGTTGGAGGAATCCATAAAGTGACCATTGATGAGTCTAAGGTAGTAGAAGCTGAGACGGTTATCATTTCGACTGGTGCAACTGCTAAGTACCTGGGTATTGAAAGTGAGCAAAGATTGATTGGCGGAGGTGTTTCTGCTTGTGCAACTTGCGATGGATTCTTTTATAAGGGTCAGGATGTTGTCGTGATTGGCGCGGGTGATACCGCTGCAGAAGAAGCCACTTATCTGGCAAACATCTGTAAAAAAGTAACGATACTTGTGAGGAAGGACTATATGAGAGCGTCGAAAGCGATGCAGCATCGTGTGAATAAAACTGAGAACATCGAAGTGATGTATAATACTGAACTCGATGAGGTGTTAGGTGAACAGGTGGTTGAAGGTGTCATGGCGATCAACAATATCAGTAAAGAAAAAACCAAATTGGATGTAACCGGAGTTTTCATCGCGATTGGTCATAAACCCAATACAGACATTTTTAAAGGTATTTTGGATATGGACGAAGTGGGTTATTTAATTACAAAGGGAAAAACCACCAAGACAAATCTACCAGGGGTATTTGCAGCAGGAGATGTACAGGATAAAGAATACAGACAGGCCATTACTGCAGCAGGAACAGGCTGTATGGCTGCACTTGATTCAGAAAGATATCTGGGAGCCCTTGAATAAGGTCAACTCAAATGTCAATAAAAAAAAGCCTAAGATCTTCTTAGGCTTTTTTTGTGATATAACGTTTTCGTAAAAAATTTCGGCAAATTGAGGATAAAGATTTATATGATGTAACTTTGCAGGCTACTAACTAAGGATTTAATCTATGGCTGATTCGAGGACCGCTTCCATGCGGTATTTAAAAAAATTTCAACACGTTGTTGATATACAGCAGAAAATCATTTATTTTTTATTAAGCATAATTTTTGCTTTTGTCCTCACCTATTGGATCAATTCTCCTGAGCTGGATCAAGCCCAGGTTTATGTTTTATTCCTACTCTTTTTATCTATTGGATTATGGGTTACAGAGGCGGTTCCTCCTTTTGCCGTTGGTTTATTGATCTTTGGGTTTCTTGTTTTTGCACTTGGAGGCTATTATGCCGAAATTGATCCCGAAAATGCCTCGAAATACGTAGCCAAATATGTGCAAACCTGGTCAAATAGTGTGATCTGGTTGATGCTCGGTGGGTTTGTGATTGCCGAGGCTATGCAAAAAGTAGGGCTGGATAAGACCCTATTTAAAATGACTATTTCCAAATTTGGTTCAAAACCGCGAAATGTACTGTTGGGAATCATGCTGGTAACAGCCGTGTTTTCTATGATCATGTCGAATACTGCCACCACTGCCATGATGATTGCCGCCGTGATTCCATTTATAAATACACTTGATAAAAATGCACCCTTTGCGAAAGCCCTGCTCATAGGAATTCCTGCTGCAGCGTCCCTTGGCGGGATGGGCACCATTATTGGATCGCCTCCAAACGCCATTGCCGTAGATGCCATGAGCAATCATGGGGTTCAATTCGGCTTTTTGGAATGGATGATCATTGGTTTTCCAGTAGCCGTGATTCTGGTATTTTTGTTTTGGTTATTTCTGATCAGCAAATTTGTTCCTAAGGTTTCAACAATTGATTTAAGCTTTCTAAATGACCTCGAAGATGAGAGTCCTAGCAATTCCAGAATATTTAATATCAAAAGAAAAATAGTGTCGGGTGTCCTGCTGCTGACTTTGACTTTGTGGTTAACAGGTAATATACATGGCATACCTGCTTCAGCAGTATCGCTGTTACCTATTATGCTACTCACCCTATTGGGAATTGTATCAGGAAATGATGTTAGAAAATTACCTTGGGACACCTTAATGCTTGTGGCTGGTGGTTTGTCTTTGGGACTGGCTATTCAGGAAACCGGATTGGCTGAGTACTATGTTAAAATGCTGAGCAACTACGACCTGAATATCTACGCCTTGATGATCGTATTCTCCTTGCTGACGGTAATCCTTTCAAACTTTATGAGTAACACCGCCACGACCACTATTTTGATCCCAATAGCAATTATTCTGGTGTCTTCAAATCAGGTGATACTTCCTTTGGTGATTGGATTGAGTGCTTCTGCAGCATTGTTTTTACCAATCTCAACTCCTCCGAATGCAATTGCCTTTAGTACGGGTAAATTGGAACAGAAAGATTTTCGTGTAGGTGGATTGTTTGCTGGTATCGTAGGCCCAATTGTGATCATCATTATGGTTATGATTATGAATGCCATTTACAGCACTTGATATCAAAAAAATGATTGTATCAGGTTAAGATCTAACTACTTTTTTAGGTCCAAACCAATCTATAATAAGTAGTATTGCCAACCCGACAAGGATGTAAAATATGGCATACCAGGTACTGCTGTCACTAAAATCAGGAAAATACCTGACATAATTTTCTACAATTTTATTACCGAGACTATCGAAAAGATAAGTATCTCCATCCATTTTGTAGAGCTCTCTTTTCCATGGCCATACGTTACCAAGTGATCCTCCTATAAACCCAATGATCAAGGCAGTAATGACCTGATGCCATCTTTTCAAGAGATAGCCTAAAATATGTGAAGTGATGACCAATCCGAATATGGAGCCCAATCCAAAACTTCCAATAATCTTTAAATATCGCATCCTTACGGTATCATAAATAAAATCAAAATTCAAAGTGAAAATATCCTGGATAGTTTTATACAATTCATTGACTGAATCCACTAAGAGCAATACATAATTACCCATTAAGATAAGGATAAAAGATCCTGAAAGTCCTGGTAAAGTCATCCCGGAGACGCCAACTATCCCACAAAAAAACACGAACCACAAATTGTCATTCTCCTTGGCTGGACTCATAAAACTAATAGCCACACCTATGGCGACACCCAGCCCCATTGTAATCAGGTTCAAACGAGAAAAATCATTAAAATCTTTCGCTACATAATAAATTGAGCCCAAAATCATTCCAAAAAAAGTGGCCCATACATACAATTAAAAATTTTGAATCAAAAAATCTAAAACCCTTGAAACTGAGAAATAACTAAATGTACTTCCTGCAAAAACCAAAAGAAGGAACC
>CBDULU010000224.1:0-4287 GCA_965368155.1 uncultured Flavobacteriaceae bacterium | reverse complement strand
CTAAGCATTGAAGAAACCATCTTTGACTCAGATAATGCTACCCTGAAAATTGTTGAGCAATATGAAAAGGCCCTGAAAAATCCTGATGATGCTGATGCTTATCAAAAGGCGTTTGACTTGATGGAACAAAACAACGCCTGGGACTTTGAAACCCAGTACAAACAAATTCTTTTCAAATTAAAATTAAATGAGCTCGACAAAAAAGTAGGATCATTGTCAGGGGGTCAGAAAAAAAGACTTGCTCTGGCCATTATCCTGCTCGATCAGCCCGATCTTCTTATTCTGGATGAGCCGACCAATCATCTGGACCTTGAAATGATAGAGTGGTTGGAACAGTACCTGAAAAAGGCCAATACAACCCTTTTTATGGTCACGCATGACCGGTATTTTCTCGATAGGGTATGTAATGATATTCTTGAATTGGATCATGGAAATATGTATAGATACAAAGGAAACTACTCCTATTTTCTTGAAAAAAAAGAAGAGCGAATCACAGCGGAGCAAAGTACTGTATCTAAGGCTAAAAATCTGTTTAAAAAAGAATTAGAATGGATGCGGAGGCAACCCAAAGCCCGCACTACTAAGTCAAAGTCCCGAATTGATGACTTTCATCAAATTAAAGAAGTGGCGCATCAGAGAAGGAAGGACCATAAAGTTCAGCTCGAAATCCAGATGGAACGACTCGGAAGCAAGGTTGTTGAGCTGCATCATATTTCTAAAAGCTTTGACAAAAACTTGTTGATCAATAAATTTGACTATGTCTTTAAAAGAGGTGAACGGATCGGGATCATTGGTAAAAATGGTACCGGAAAATCAACTTTTGTCAATATGCTGACTGGAGGTCTTCCTCCGGATTCAGGAAAAGTAGTCATTGGAGATACCATTAAATTTGGATATTATTCGCAAGGAGGTATCAACATTAAAGAAGGACAAAAAGTTATTGAGGTTATAAAGGAATACGGCGAATATATACCTTTGGCCAAGGGAAAGGCCATCAGTGCCGGGCAATTACTAGAGCGCTTTCTTTTTGACCGAAAGAAACAATATGACTTTGTTGAAAAACTTTCTGGAGGAGAACTTAAACGGCTTTTTCTTTGTACTGTTTTGATTCAAAATCCCAACTTTTTGATTCTTGATGAACCCACCAATGATTTAGATATCGTGACGCTTCAGGTCTTAGAGAATTTCCTTTTGGATTTTCCAGGAAATCTTATCGTCATTTCTCATGACAGGTATTTTATGGATCGAATTGTAGATCAGCTATTTGTTTTTGAAGGATCAGGTGTAATCAACGGCTTCCCTGGAAATTATTCCGATTACCGTATTTATGAAGATTCTAAACCGTCTGAGACCGGTCAGAAAACTAAAAAAGAAGATAGTAGAAAAGCAGAGCCTTCAAAGGGGCAACTTTCCTTTAATGAAAAACGAGAATTCGGCAAACTTGAAAAAGATATTGCCAACCTTGAACGTAAAAAATCTGACATTGAATTGAAGTTTTCGAGCAATGAAATAATGCCTGAACACATAAAAGAAGCTTCCTTAAAATTGCAGGATATTATTGCAGATTTAGAGCTTAAGGAGGAAAGATGGCTTGAACTCTCCGAAAAAATGGAGGGTTAGTTACATGCAATAAAAACCTCCTTCATTGATGAAATAAAAAACCCTTTTGATTAATCAAAAGGGTTTTTAAGTTGATAAAGCCTCCTTAACAAAGCATTCAAATTTATTAGAATCTGTAAGTGTAACCCAGAGAAATTCCTCTACCTGGACTAAAGCTTGAGAAGATTTGATCTTCAGCTTGATAAGACTGATATCTCACCTCTCTCTGACTGTCAAGCAAGTTTTTAACCTTAAAGCTGATGTTAGAATTATTGCCTTCGCCAAAACTCTTGTTCAAGATAAAATCCAGGCTATGAAACGGAATGGTATAGGCATCAGGTACGTCACCTGTACCTACAACCTGTAGCGTTTTCCCCTGAACATTGTAATATAAACTAGATTGCCATCCGTTATCATCATTGGCATAGTTAAAACCAAAGTTAACGAGATACGGCGATTGACCTTGCATTTCACGCGTGTCACTAATGGTTTCGCCATCGCGCGCACTTAATAGTCTTCTTTCGTATTCAGCTTCTGACATTTTCAATTCAGATTGAATGACAGAAAAGTTCAAATTAAAACTTAAGTCTTCCCAGCTATCTCCACCGATAAAACCCAAGTTCCTTCTAATTTCAAATTCGGCACCATAAACCTGGGCCTTATCTGTATTCACAGGAATAAACTGATCAGATGCTGAAAGAAAGTAAGACAATTCAATGGGATCTTTGAAATCCTTATAGAATAAACTTACAGCAAACATTTGAGCCTTTTCCGTGAATCGTTCCCATCTCAGATCAAGGTTGTTTACATAGGTGGGTTGCAGATCTATATTCCCGTTAAATGTAGTACTAGAGATCGGGTCGAAAATCTGTGTGATCGAAGCTTCTTTAAAGGAAGGTCTTGCCGTAGTGCGACCATAAGCCAATCTCACATTTGACTCATCATTCAGAGCGTATATAAAGTTTGCTGATGGGAAAAAATCTGATTTATCAAGAATTTTTTCATTGTCCAGGACTACGTTCCCCTGGTTGTTAGTTCCAGTATAGTAAAGGTCAAATTTTTCAAAACGAAGACCGATTGTCGACTTCAATTTATCGGTTATCTGAAACTCTTCTGAAACATAAGCCGCAGCAACATTCTGATTTGCATCAAAAGTATTGGTGGGCTCAAAATTTCCTTCTGCAAAGGTTCCTCGTCTTGTATTTACGGTCCAGAGGTTTCGAGGATTTAAAATTTCATCCGCATCACCTTCAAATTCAACACCTGTACCTCCTTGATACCTCACTTGATATTGTTGAATCGTAAAATCCCTTTGTTTATAGGTATACTGACCCCCAAATAGCAGTCGGGCCTTATTGCCGAACAGGTCATGTCTCTTTGTAAGATCCAGCTTACCTACTAAATTGACTTCTTCCAAATCTCTCCATATCCTCAATGGGCTGCCAGCAGAACTTGGACTGAGAAAGTATTCTCCTGTGTCTGATTCAAATTCGAAAGGCGCAACCCTTATATCTTTGTCGTTGATCTTTGATAGCGTTGGTGATAGTTTCCACTCTATGTTCCAGGATCCGTCATCATTAGAGTGCTTTCCATTCAATAAGATGTTGGTGATCTGACTTTGAGTATACTCCAGGTTATCTTTAAAAATGGTTACGGCATCAGAGAATAGGATCTCTTGCCGCAAATATCCCGCAGTTGAAACCCCATTCTGGATATGCAAACCTGAAAGTTTGTATTTGCTTTTATCTGTCTTGAGAGTAAGTCCCGCCAGTACATTCCAAAGCACATTATTCTTGGCCAGGTCACCATTCTGAAGTTTATCTGGATCCATCTCATTGATCGATTTGTCAGCGAACTTTCTCCAGTTCCCGTTTTTATAATCTTCATAATAAATATAATCGTTGCGATAGGATCCTGCGAACTGGTAACCCAATTTATTTCCTCCCTTACCAACGTCATATAAATTCCCTGCCGTAAGGCCTAAATTCGGGTTCATAAAACTCGTCTCCCTCTTGGCCTTCATTTCAGGGTTGAATTGAGAAGTCCAATAGGATGTCGCAGGGTTCTGGGCAGATGGCGGAGGTATAGTGATATCCTTTGGAATAGGATTAGATCTCAATCCACTGTCAAATCCAAGCAATTCAGAATTACTCCTTCCCGAACCCAAATAATTACTGTTAAAGTGCATGTTAGGATTGTATTCTGCGCCAACAGAGACGCTATATTCTTCCTTATTTGGAAAATCTCTAGTTATAATATTTACGACACCTCCTGTAAAATCAGCTGGATAGTCAGCTGTAAAAGATTTTACAACCTGTATATTGTCCAAAATATTGGTAGGAAAGATATCCATTTGAATTGTATTTCTGTCTGGATCCAACCCCGGAATATCAATCCCATTTAATATGGATTTGGTATAACGGTCTCCTAATCCTCTTACATAAACGTATTTACCTCCTTGAACAGAAACACCTGGTACACTTTTAACGGCACTTGCAGAATTACTTGCCCCAATCTTACTAAAGGTTTGTGCCGAAATTCCATCGAGCAGGTTAATGGATTTCTTTTGTACATTAAGTATGGACGCCTCTGTGTTTTCTGCTGTAGTAGCTCTTACAACAACTTCTTCCAGCTCATTAGATAAAGGTCCAATACTTGAATCCAAATTGGTGGTTTCTCCTGCTTTTA
>CBDULU010000223.1:0-4332 GCA_965368155.1 uncultured Flavobacteriaceae bacterium | reverse complement strand
GGATATTGACAGAATAGATATTCTTGGTGATTCTTTATTTTTTAATATGCATATATTCGATATCAGCATAAAGGCTAAAGTATTTAAAGATAGTCTGGTGGGTTCTTATATTAAAAATTATGCGGATGGCTATGTATTGCCCTTTAAGGCAATATATGGGAAAAAGGGGCGATTTGATGATGTAGAAAGTTCTAATGTATTTGATGGTACTTGGGAAACAACATTTAAGGACAAGGATGGGAAAGAAACCGATGCAATTGGCATCTTTAAGGTGGAGGATACTATGCTAAGAGGGACCTTTTTAAGTAAAACAGGTGATTATCGGTTTTTGGACGGATATACCTCAAAAGACACCATGTATCTTTATACATTTGACGGTAATCATATCTATAAATTCAGGGCTTTTAAAGAAAATGATTCCATTTTAAAAGGAGAATACTGGTCAGGAAAAACAAGTTATAAAACCTTTATTTCGACAAAAAATGATACGGCTAAGTTACCTGACGCCAATAGCCTCACTTATTTAAAGGAAGGCTACGATAAGATTGATTTCTCCTTCCCTGACCTCAACGGAAACCTGACTTCTCTTCAGGATGAAAAATACAAAGATAAAATCGTGATCCTCCAAATATTTGGGACCTGGTGTCCAAACTGCATGGATGAAACTCGTTTTTTATCTGACTGGTATCATAAAAATCAATCTCAAGGAGTTGAAATTATAGGTCTTGCTTATGAAATAAAACCGGAATTTGAATACGCCCGAGACAGGGTGTTGACGATGAAGGAAAAATTGGATGTCCCTTACGATTTTCTGATTGCCGGTACTTCTTCTACTGAATCAGCTTCAGAATCCTTACCCATGCTCAATAAAGTGATGTCTTTTCCAACATCAATTATCATTGATAAAAAAGGGAAAGTGCGAAGGATACACACAGGTTTTTCGGGACCCGCCACGGGGATTTATTACGAGGAATTTGTAGACGATTTTAATCAATTCATGCAAGAGCTTATCAATGAATCGTAGTAATTTTTCACAAATCAAAGGTAGTTTTCAACAATCTGTTTAACTAATCAACAATTTTACAATTTATCTGATATTTGACGTTAGCTAAATAATCTAAGTACTATTTTTGATTTATATAAGGTTTCCGCCCAATGAAGTTACTCAAAGTATTCATTTTATTTACCCTGCTATCTTTTTTTTATGGCTCCGCCCAGCAATCAATTATTTATACCCATGACCTCGTTGATTACAACCATGCCATGCAATTGTATTCCAACAAAGATTATGTAGCGTCACAATTGATTTTTGAAAAAATACAAAACGATTTTGATGAAGCTTCCGAACTGAGAGCCCGATCTTATTATTATGAGGCTTTTTGTGCTATACGACTCAAGCAAAAAGATGCTGATGATTTGATGAATGCATTTTTTGAAAAATTTCCAACGAGTACAAAAAGAAATTCTGCTTTTATGGAGGTTGGTGATTACTATTTTAATAATCGCAGTTATGCTTATGCACTCAAATGGTTCAACAAGGTCAAAGAGAATAATCTTACACTATATAGCCAGGAAGAATTTAACTTTAAAAAAGGCTATGCATTATTTGCGGTAGGAAGTTTTGCCAACTCTAGAAAATACTTTTCCCAATTGCTGAATTCAGAAAAATACGGCGCACAGGCAAAGTATTATTCTGGTTATATGGCCTATCAGGATGATGATTATGCAGAGGCAGATAAGTATTTGAATCAGATTGCTGATGATCAGAATTTTGATGATGATATTCCATATTACATGGCCAATATTAAATTCAAAACGGGTAAATTTCAAGAAGCAATTGATGCTGCTTTACCTTTATTGGAAAAATCCAATGGAATTCAGCGTTCCGAGCTTTCTAAAATCATTGGTGAAAGCTATTTTAACCTAAATGAGTTTGAAAATGCCATCCCCTACCTTCTGAATTATAAAGGGAAAAAGGGTAAATGGAACAATACTGATTATTACCTTTTAGGCTATGCTTATTATCAGCAAAAGGATTATGAGGAAGCGCTCATCTGGTTTACTAAGAGTATTGATGGTAACAATGCCGTTTCTCAAAATGCGTACTACCATTTGGCTGAATGCTACCTTAAAAGCGATCGCAAACAAGAAGCACTGAATGCATTCAGGAATGCAAAGCAAATGGATTTTAATGCAGCTATTAAAAAAGATGCCTGGTTAAATTATGCCAAATTGAGCTATGAAATTGGAAACCCATATAAGAGTGTGGCAGAGGTCATTCAAGAATATTTAAACGCCTATCCCGATGATATAGACCAAGCTGAAGTAAGGGATTACCTCATTAGCGCTTATATCATGGCAAATGATTATCAGGGAGCGCTTGAATACCTTAAAAATGCAAGCACAGAGGACAATGACACCTATCATAAAGTGGCCTTTTTATATGGGTCGCAACTTTTTAAAGAACAACAGTTTACAAAGGCTATTGAAAATTTTAACCTATCCATTGAAAACGTTTCTAACTCTGTATATAAGGCAAGGTCTATATTTTGGAAATCAGAATCCTTGTACAGATTAAAAAAATATGAAGAAGCCTTATCAGGTTTTCAGGAATTTTCAGAGCTTCCGGAAGCTAAAGAAACATTAGAGTATAGTATGGTTCTATACCATTTAGCCTATACCTATTTTCAACTCAAGGATTACAATCAGGCAGGTGGGCATTTCAACGAATATATAACGGTTGCCAATGATGAAAAACTCCTTACTGACAGTTACCTGCGACTTGGAGATTGTTTTTTCGCGCTAAGTAGTTATTTCAAGGCTATTCCAGCCTATGAAAAGGTAATAGAGGCGAATGAAACAGATGTTGATTATGCCCAGCTGCAGGTCGCCTTCTGTTATGGATATATGGGAGAGACAGATAAAAAAATCAATGCACTAAATGATTTTACAGAAGTCAACCTAAAATCGACGTTACGCGATGATGCCTTTTATGAACTTGGGAATTCCTACGTAAAATTGAATCAAACTGACAAGGCGATGGCTGCCTATGATGAAGTTGTAACCAATTACAGCATGAGTTCCTTGGTGTCAAAATCCTTGCTCAAACAGGGCTTGGTCTACTTCAATGCGGACCAAAATGATCAGGCACTTGATAAATATAAAGCGGTAGTAAACAAGTACCCTGGTACAGATGAAGCCAGAGAGGCCATTGCCAATGCCAAACAAATATATATTCAACAAGGTCGAGTGGATGAATATGAGCGTTTTATTAGAAATGTGGATTTTGTAAATGTAACAGATGAAGAAATTGAAAGTACCATGTTCTCTTCGGCTGAGCAGTTTTATTTGACAAATAACCTGGAAAAAGCCATTGAATCTCTGGAAAAATACCTGGAGCGATTTCCAAATGGAGCAAGCGCACTTAGTGCAAATTTTTTCCTGGCCGATTCCTATAACAAAACCGATCAAAAAGAAAAAGCGGTTCCTTATTACCAATTTATACTTGATAAGGATAAAAATCAATATACAGAGAAGTCCCTGGTCAATGTAGCCTATTTCTATCTTGATCAGGAAAATTGGGAACAGGCGATTTCAGTGCTAACCCGCTTAGAAAAAGAGGCAGAAACAGAGCAAAATATCATATTCGCACAAAGCAACCTTATGAAAGGCAATTATGCCTTGAAAAATTTTGAAACAGCGGTTCAATATGCTGAAACTGTATCACAACAGCCTAAATTGGAACCCCAGATTCTGTCAGACGCACAAATTATTATAGCTCGTTCAGCTTTTGAAACGGGTAATTTCTTAAAGGCCCAGGACGCTTTTAAACTTGTCGAAGAAACGGCATCAGGTGAATTGAAAGCAGAGGCGATATACTATGATGCTTTCTTTAAAAATGATGAGGGGAATTACAAATTGTCTAATGTTTCAGTTCAAAAATTAGCTTCCGAGTTTTCTGCCTATAGGTACTGGGGTGGTAAGGGTTTGGTAATCATGGCAAAGAATTTTTACGAACTTGAAGATGCCTATCAGGCAACTTATATTCTTGAAAGCGTGATTGAGAAATTTTCAGATTACAACGACCTTGTTGAAGAAGCGAAAATAGAATTGAATAAGATCAAAACAAAGGAATCGAAAACCAATTCATCTGTTATAATTGAAAAAGAATAAGTAAAATGGGAAGAGAACAAATGAATAGAAACATCATATTCCTTATACTTTTATTGGTCAGTGGAGTGGTTTTTTCTCAAAAAAAGAAAAAAGATAGAATCACCACGGAAGAGATCAATGTAGTAAAACCATTTTCGCCAACAGTTTCAGAGGCCTTTA
>CBDULU010000222.1:0-4356 GCA_965368155.1 uncultured Flavobacteriaceae bacterium | reverse complement strand
AGGTGTTTCACTACTGGCCGATAATGGCCGAACCTATCGTGATACCGATGAGGAACGATTATTGCAAAACCAGTCCGGGTTAAAGATGCCAGTTAAAGGCATGCAGTATTGGGTCAGGGGAGTGACTTCACCCCAATATAAAGTTGATCAATTGATTCTGGATAATTTAGGGCGCCCACAAACCTTGTATCAGGCAGGCTGGAAAGTAAGCTATTCGGATTATTTGAGACTTCATGCATCGGCTTAAGCGATCAGGAAACTTCTGCGCTGATCAATTTTCAAGCTTTTACTGATCTTACACCACTTAAGGTAAAAAATATTATTGGTCAGTTAAAAAAAGGGGCAAACCCCAAAAGTCTAAGCAGTATGCCAAAAAACAACATTCAGTATACCCCAACTGCAGATAAAACAATTTTTTTTAAGCCATATACCCCTGGGGCCGCTTTAAAAAAATTAAAGAAACTAAAACCGGTCCAGCTCATAGACCTGGTGAAAAAGTCGAAATTATCAGGTCGAGGCGGCGCCTTTTTTCCTACCGGTATGAAATGGGAATTTTGTAAAAACAATATATCTGACCAAAAATATATCATTTGCAATGCTGATGAAGGAGAACCAGGAACCTTTAAGGACAGGGTTCTTATGAATAAATACCCTGGACTGATGTTGGAAGGAATGTCAATAGCAGGGTATGCGGTTGGTGCAACTATTGGTTATGTCTATCTGCGAGCTGAATATTTTTATCTGAGAGATAAAATTGAGAAAGAAATTCAGACTTTCAGGACTAAAGGATTACTGGGAAAAAATATTTTAGGCATTGCCGGATTTGATTTTGATATTCATATCCATATGGGTGCTGGCGCATATATATGTGGAGAAGAAACTGCTCTCATCAACTCCATGGAAGGAAAACGCGGTGAACCGTCTACTAAGGAATATTTCCCAGTAGAAAAAGGACTCCACGGCAAACCTACCATTATTAATAATGTAGAAACCCTTTGTGCCATCCCCAGAATTCTCAACATGCCTCTTGAAAAGTATTTAAAAATAGGAACCGAAGCTACCAAAGGAACCAAATTACTTAGTGTCTCAGGTGACTGTGGAAAACCTGGTATTTATGAGATTGAATGGGGAATGAAACTCAAGCATTTTCTAAAGCTTATTGAAGCCGAAAATCCTTATATGGTATTGTTCAACGGTTATGCCGGAGAATGTCTTTCTGAAGCTGATTTTGACAGGGAAATTTCAGGAGAAAATTTATTGGCTGAACATGTGCAATTCAAATGGGGAGATCCAATAGAATACGCTCGAAAAATGAGTGCCATAGGGCTGAGAAGCGGTGGTTCATTTATGGTTTTCAATGACAAAAGAGACCTAATGCCAATATTCGAGAACATCACCGATTTTTTCGTTTCAGAATCTTGCGGTATCTGCGCCCCTTGCAGAACAGGTAATTTTCTTCTTGCCAAAAAACTAAAAAAGATCATGCTTTGCCATGCCGAAAATTCTGATTTGGAAGATCTTGAAAAATGGAGCACCATTATTAAACAATCCAGCCGATGTGGATTAGGTAAAACCTCCACCAACTATATACTTACAGCTATGCTGAAGTTTCCTCAAGAGTTTAACAAATGTATTCTGGCCAAAAGCGACTTTAACAAATCATTTGACCTTGAGAAAGTGACCGAAGAATATCGTACCATTATCAATGAAATTGAAAAGGTCCATGGATAAAAAAATACATATTAATATCGATGGTAAGGAATACCAGGTATTGGAAAACAAAAAATTAGTAGATGCTGCCAAGGAAAACGGAATTTATATTCCTACACTTTGTCATTTCAGAGAAATTGAACCTTCTTTGGGTACTTGCAGAATATGTACCGTAATGGTCAATGGAAAGTTTACGACAAGTTGCACCACTAAGGTAAAGGAGGGCATGATGGTAGAGATCAACACTCCCGAATTAATTGATACACGTAAAGCCATTATAGAAATGTTGTTCGCAGAAGGCAACCATTTTTGTCCCTCCTGTGAAAAAAGTGGTAATTGTGATCTGCAAAACCTTGCTTATGATATGGGAATAACCTTCTCACGATTTCCACATGTATTCAGCAACAAATACGTTGATTTTAATCCAAAACGGATGATCATGGATGCCAACAGGTGCATCCTATGCAAGCGTTGTGTAGAGGAAATCCAGACCACTGATGGGATGGATGTCTTTTCCTTTGTCAATCGAGGAGTTAAAACCAGGGCCCATATTGATTATGAGCAAGAAGAAAAACTTAGTGAAGCGCAAGCACTGCATGCCATGAATCTTTGCCCGGTTGGCGCTATTCTCGTGAAGGGAATGATCTACAAACAACCCTTTGGAGATCGTAAATATGATATCTTAGGGAAACCAAAACAAACAACCCCCGGAGAATTATGTGCCTATAATTATGAAGATGAAAAATTCATAGTCGCAACTACTTCGCTTGCTGGTTGTTTTGGATGTCATATGTCGCTTCTTGATATTGATGAAGAGATCATCGATTTGTTGGAGATTGTCGAATTCAATAAATCCCCACTCACTGATATTAAAAAATTTAGCAAACGTTGCCATATAGGATTGATTGAAGGAGGGATTTCGAATTCAGAAAATGTAGAAGTGCTCAAGGAATTCAGAAAGAAATGTGACATACTTATCGCATTTGGCGAATGCTCTGTAATGGGTGGAATTCCTGCCATGAGAAATTTTTTCTCTCTAAAAGACTGTCTGGAAGAAGCCTACATTCATGGAATAACCAGTGAAATTGGAGCCAATACCATTCCAAATCATGAAGATATACCCAAGATTCTTAACAATGTTTATCCTTGTAACGAAGTTGTAAAAATTGATTACTTCATCCCGGGATGTCCTCCAAATGCCAACCATATCTGGAAGGTTGTAAAAAGTATTCTCCTTGGAAAGGAATTTCCGGTAATGCACGAAGAATTTAAATATGATTAAATAGGTTAATATGAGTCAAAAAATAGTCATAGATCCGGTTACACGAGTAGAAGGACATGGAAAGGTCACTATTCACCTTGATGAAAATAATAAAGTAAAAGATTCCTTTTTTCATATTGTTGAATTTAGAGGATTCGAGAAATTTATTCAAGGGCATCCTTATTGGGAAGCCCCTGTTATGGTTCAGAGATTGTGCGGTATTTGCCCGGTAAGTCATCATTTAGCGGCAGCGAAAGCCATTGATCAAATTGTGGGTTTGGAACCTGAAGATTTGTCTATTGCAGCACAGAAAATTCGAAAACTGCTTCACTATGGTCAAATTTTTCAATCTCATGCCCTTCATTTCTTTTACCTGGCATCTCCTGATCTTCTATTTGGTGCTGATGTAAGTCCTGACAAAAGGAATGTTGTCGGAGTGGCTATGGAATATCCGGAACTCGCAAAAAAAGGCATCCTGATGCGAAAATTTGGCCAGGAAATCATCAAAATGATTGCAGGTAAAAGGATTCATGGGATTTCAGCAACTCCGGGAGGCGTGCATAAAAAAATAAGCGCACAGGAACGGGATTATTTTTTAAACGGAAAAGAAATACCGTCAATTGATGCCATGATCGAATGGTCAAAAGAAATACTCGAGTTCATTAAGGTATACCATTCAAAAAATGAAGATTGGTTTAATCAATTCGCCGCTTTCCCTTCTGGACATTTAGGTTTGGTCAATAAAAAAACAGGTAACTTGGAATTATACGATGGTTACCTTAGAGCAATTGATGATTCAGGTAACATCACCTTGAATGACATTCCATCTGACGCGTATCAAAATCACTTTTACGAGGGGGTTGAAAAATGGTCTTATCTAAAGTTTCCCTATTTAAGACATCTTGGTAGAGAAAAGGGTTGGAACAGGGTTGGTCCACTGGCAAGAATGAATGTATGTGAAGGAATTTCTACCCCACTTGCAGCTTTTGAAAGATTATCGTTCTTAAATGCTACCCGCGGGAAAACAAATAATGCTTCCATGTACTCCCATTGGGCAAGGTTGATCGAACTTCTTCATTGTGCGGAACTTATGAAAGATTTACTGGAAGATGACGATATTTTAAGTAACGACCTCCTTAGAAGAGGGAATCGAAGAAGTGAGGGTATTGGTATTATTGAAGCTCCCAGAGGAACTTTGATCCATCATTATCAGGTTGACGAAAAAGACCGTATCACCCGATGTAACCTGATTGTTTCCACAACACATAACAACGAAGCCATGAATCAGGCAGTGAGATGGGTAGCAAATGAGGTTATTGACGGTAAACAAAACGTGAGTGAAGCCATGTTAAATCAGGTAGAAGTTGCCATCAGAGCCTATGATC
>CBDULU010000221.1:0-4356 GCA_965368155.1 uncultured Flavobacteriaceae bacterium | reverse complement strand
TCGATACTTATGGAGGAAAAGGAGCTCATGGTGGTGGCGCCTTTAGCGGAAAAGATCCAAGTAAAGTTGACAGGTCTGCGGCCTATGCAGCAAGACATATTGCAAAAAATATGGTTGCCGCCGGAGTTTGTGATCAGGTTCTTGTTCAGGTTTCCTATGCAATTGGTGTTGCAGAGCCAACTTCGATCAATGTTGAAACTTATAATTCTTCCAAAATTGATAAAACAGACGGAGAAATTTCCCGAATCATTGAAAACCTGTTCGATATGAGGCCAGCAGCTATTGAGAAAAGACTCAAACTGCGTAACCCAATATACAGCGAGACCGCTGCTTATGGGCATATGGGAAGAACCCCAAGAACGGTCACAAAGAAGTTTTCTTCTCCGTATTCAGGTGAAAAATCTATTGAAGTTGAGTTATTTACCTGGGAGAAACTTGATTATGTTGATAAATTAAAAGAAGCCTTTGATTTATAAAATTGGCTTGTTAATGATAAAACAAAGGGGGCTGATCATGGTCCCGGCAAAATGAATCAAAGTTTTAGTCTAATGAAAAGAATATTTTTTCTACTCCTGTGTATGCATTTAATCACGATGAATGCTCAGGACCTCTCTACTGAATTCAAGGCAACCTATGACCTTGACGCTGAGGTATTCGTCGGTGTTGACGAGTTTAAGAGCATCTACTATATCAACGAAAATATTCTTTACAAAAAGACGGCCGAGAAACTCTTTTCCTATAGTAATATCGAATTGGGTAAACTCAGCATGGTCAATATACAGAATCCGTTTAAGATCATTTTGTTTTATGCTGATTTTAATACTGCTATCATTCTTGATAATAACCTCAACGAACTGACACAGAAATTAGATTTTACAAAAGAAACCAAGGTCAACAATGTATCGTTTGTAACCGCTGCCTCTCAAACTAATCTTTGGCTATACGCAGATGATAATAAACTACATCTGTATAACTACCAGCTGTTAAAAGAGATATTTCAAACCCAGCCCATCACTTTTTATAATCAAAGTTTTCTTCCTGAAAATATCGTGAGTACGTATAAATACATTTGGATTCTTTCAAAAAACGGGGTATTGGAGTTTAATGAATACGGTGTTTTTATAAGGGCATATAATATTAAAAATGCTGATCACATATTTCCGTTTCAAAAAGGTTTTATCTATGTTTTAGGGGGTTCCTTATTCTATAATGACCTCACAAAATTTATTCCCTTAGAATTAGATCACAAAGCCAAGACGGTATCAACCTACATAAATAGTTCAAATATTTTCATTTATGATGGGAGTCAAGTGTATGAATACCAAATAAAGCGCTGAAAATTTCCATAAACAAGGGATATAAGCTATATTTTTTTTAATTTCGCTATCCATTGCTAATCACTAAAATCAAACTACTAGACCTATGCATATTGCTATAGCCGGAAATATTGGAGCAGGAAAGACGACTTTGACGAGTTTATTGGCTAAACATTATAAGTGGGAGCCTCATTTTGAGTCAGTTGCAGAGAATCCTTATCTGGATGATTTTTACGGTTCTATGGAACGTTGGTCTTTTAACTTACAGATCTATTTTTTAAATAGTCGATTTCGTCAAATTCTTGAGATCCGCGAAAGTGGAAAAAATATCATTCAAGACAGAACGATCTATGAGGATGCCCATATTTTTGCGCCGAACCTGCATGCCATGGGACTGATGACAAATAGAGATTTTGGTAATTACGAGACCCTTTTTGAATTGATGGAACGCCTTGTTTCCCCGCCTGATCTCCTTATTTATCTAAGAGCTAGTATTCCGACGCTGGTAGGTCAAATTCATAAACGCGGAAGAGATTTTGAGAACACCATCAGTATTGACTATTTAAGTCGCTTAAATGAGCGCTATGAAGCCTGGATCAGTACTTATAAAAAAGGAAAGTTATTGATCATTGATATTGATCACCTAAACATCGTCGATAAGCCCGAAGATCTCGGTTCTATCATAGATCGTATTGACGCACAGATTCACGGTTTGTTTTAATTTGATATCCCAAATAGTATTCTGATATTTTTCTCAAGGTTACAAAACCGAACCCCTCGGAAGTGAACCCCTCAACTCCGAACCCTTCACGAATTACCAGACCAAAAAAAAACCCTCAATTTCTTAAGGGTTTTTTCAAAATATTTTTAACTAAATTATTTTACGTTGTCCATTACATTACCCTTTAGCGTCGAGTAATTGATTTTAAGTGCATTGATGTTTCTCAATTCTTCCTTAATATCTGTAATAGTTCCTACGTTAGTAGCAATATCCGCTTTAATTGAAGTCGTTAAAAGAGGAATCTCATCTTCAGGATGCGTTTCTCTTTCTGCAAAAATAAAATACTTTACGTCCTTAACATCTGCAATTCGATCATTCAATTGGATCTTATCTCCGTTTTGATCTTTAACCTTTCCTACATAAATATAGCTTACCAAACTTTTACGCTCCAGTTTTTTAATTTCTGTCGCTTTTGGCAAAGTCGGTTTCTTGATCTTTAATTCCGTCTCACGCATTACTGTCGTAACCATGAAAAAGAACAAGAGCATAAATACAATATCGGGTAATGATGCTGTTGAAATACCCGGCATTCCTTTTTTCTTCTTTTTAAACTTCGACATAATAAATTACTTTGTAGGTTCAGCTTCAGAAATAATCTGAGGATACTTTCCCTTAATTAATTTAATTCTTTCCTTCAACGTCTCGTTATTAGGACTATTTCCTTGGTCCTTCAACATCTGCGTATAGGATACACCATACATCTTTTCAGACAATCTGTTTCTGAGATCAGTATAGGCCCCTACCAATTCATTCTGAACTGATATATATGTCCCATATGAGGTTCCACGATCGCTCTCCAAAGATATAATTGCTTTGTTAGGATGATCTGATGATGCCGGATCTTTAGCTCCTTCACACCAATCACATTCTGCTGGTTCAGCCCCGTCTATAGGGTTTCCTAAACCTCCTCCATTATCTATAAATTTGGCAGCCTCATCACGAATCTTATCAATCGTCATAAACGTTTCGCCTTCTACCAAAATGTCATTGTTACGGTTCACTGTTACAACGAACACGTTTTTTTCTTTCAATTTTGGTGGTTCAGGCATGTCGTCCGGCTGCTTTTCAGGTAATTTCCTGCTGATCCCTGTGTCCACATCCATCGTAGTTGTTACTAGAAAGAATATGAGCAACAAGAAAGCAATATCGGCCATTGACCCTGCATTGATTTCCGGTACATCTCTTTTTGCCATAATATTATTTTGATGCTAATGATTTTACAAAATCCCATAAAAAGAATCCTAAGCCAATAGCTCCAAGGATCATTGAGTACCAAATTCCGGTACTAACCCATTTTGAAGTACTTCCAGCTTCTCCATCTTTAATAATGTTTCCTGACATATTTGTTGTTGCTTCATCTGAAGCCATCATATAGGAAATTAATAACAATACAGCTAAAGCTGCCAAAGAGACTAAGGTCTTCTTTAATAACTTAGGTTGTCTTACTAAATTCCAAAGCGAGAATACAACAGCAACTACTGTAGTGATGAGCAAGATCACTTTTGCGAACTGTACAAAGGGAGAAACAAGACTGTTTTGCAAATCCAAACTCTCTTTAACAGCATCATCGCCTTCCATAATTATCCTTACCAAAAAGTAGATCGCAATCAAACCGATCAACCCTGAAACAAGTGATAATATTTTTGATACTTTACTATTCATAATTCTCTTATTTATTTCTGATCAAAAGATCCACCAATTTAATAGAGGCATCTTCCATGTTATTTACAATACTATCGATTTTAGAAATGATATAATTATAAAAGATCTGCAGGATAATTGCTACTACTAAACCAAATACTGTTGTTAAAAGTGCCACTTTAATACCACCTGCTACAACCGCTGGTGAAATATCACCTGCTGCTTCAATAGAGTCAAATGCAGAAATCATACCAATTACCGTTCCCATGAAACCAAGCATCGGAGCAAGAGCAATAAATAAAGACAACCAGGAAACATTTTTCTCCAAAAGTCCCATTTGAACACCACCATAAGCTACAACCGCTTTTTCAGCAGCGTCAACGCCTTCATCCATTCTATCTAAACCTTGATAAAAGATTGAGGCAACGGGCCCTTTTGTATTTCTACAAAGTTCTTTAGCAGCTTCTACACCACCTGTCCCTATAGCTTCTTCTACTTCATTAACTAATTTTTCCGTATTGGTAGTAGCCATGTTTAAATAAATAATTCTTTCTATGGCTATAGCCAAACCTAAAATCAAAGTTACCAATACAATCCCCATAAAGAAAGGACCACCTT
>CBDULU010000220.1:0-4366 GCA_965368155.1 uncultured Flavobacteriaceae bacterium | reverse complement strand
TAGGAAGACTTTTCAGTTGTTGATCCAGATATCATAATATTTTCTTTACTTTAATAATGAATAATCCCACAATTGTAAGTAGGCCGTTTACAGCTATACTGATAAATCCAAAATCAAAATTAAAACTGTTTTTTAAATAAATACTTAGTGCATAAGTAGAAACAGGTGCTGCGATACAGATCAGAGGAACCCATTTGTCCTTAACTTTGGCGGAAGAAAACATCCCGAATAAAAACAAACCTAGCAGGGGGCCATAAGTATAACCCGCCACCGAGAATATCAAGGAGATCACATCACCTCTACTCCCCGAAAAAATCATAATAATGATAAAGACTACCAAGGAAAAGCCAAAAAGAACGCGGTTTTTTAACCGCTTCTTATCCGCACTGGATTTTTCTGAAATATCCATAAAATCATAAGTAAAAGAAGTGGTAAGGGCCGTCAATGCTGAATCAACACTTGAAAAGGAGGCTGCAATGATTCCCAACAAAAAACTTATACCGGCAATTAAGCCCAAATGATTTATAGCCAGATCAGGAAATAAGGTGTCTGTATCGAGAAATTGTCCTTGTTCGCCCAATGGTAACGAAACTTGAATGCTATCTGCATAAACATATAGTAAAATACCTAATCCCAAGAACAGGAATTGGGTCATAGCCAGTATCAAACTAAATGTCAAGGTGTTTTTTTGAGCGTCCCATTGATTTTTACAAGTCAATGTCTTTTGCATCATATTTTGATCAAGACCCATCATCGCTATAGCGATAAAAATCCCTGCAATGAATTGTTTATAGAAGTTGTTTCCCGATCTGCTATCCCAGTTAAACACCTTAAAATACTCATGTTGAATCACCTTATTGACAGATTCTCCCAAAGTAAGGTCCATCGCTGTTGTTATTGAATAGATGGTCACAACTGCCGCAAGTATGAGGAAAAAAGTCTGCATGGTATCGGTCCATACTATTGTTTTGATCCCAGATTTATTGGTATAAAGCCATACCAACATCAAAATGATAATGACCGTAAGGAAAAAAGGAATCTGCAATTTATCGAAAAAAGCAAATTGTAAGATTTTAGCTGCCAACAACAATCTAAGGGCAGCTCCAAATGATTGAGAAACAAGAAAAAATAAAGAGCCTGTTTTATAGGTTCTTTTACCAAATCTGTCATTTAAATAGCCATAAATAGAGACTAATTTTAATCGATAGTACAAGGGAATAAGAACAAAAGTGATAAAAAGGTAGCCGACAACATTTCCCAAAATAAACTGAAAAAAGTAGAAGCTGTTATTCCCAACCATTCCAGGAACCGAAACAAAGGTTACTCCTGACAGAGCAGCTCCAACCATGCCGAAAGCCACAAGGAACCAAGGTGATTGCCGATCACCCGTAAAAAAAGATTCATCACTCCTGTTTCTCGAAGTAACATAAGAAATGGTCATGATAATCCCAAAGTATATGACAATAATGCTGAAAATTAAAAAAGTACTCAAACTAGATCGTGTTGTTTAAGGCCAAAAATAGCTTGCCTTTTGCGAAATAAAAATTAAATGGCTAATTATTTGATCATATATAACAAGGAGTAGTTTCTCAGGCTACTCCATTTTGCTATATATACTCAAATAAAAGATGAAAAATTATGCAGGTTTCAATAGGAATCGCTCTAGGTTTCCACTTATCATTTCCAGGATTTGATCTTATGACCTTTTAGGGCATACAAAAATATGATGATATAAGCCGGTAAAAGTATCCAATAACCCTGATTGGCCGAATGTGAAGTTGCGACAATCTCTTCCATTCCTTCAGTCAGATAAACTTCTTTCAAATAATCAACAAGCTTACCGTATAAGGGGGTCAGAATTGCACCACCCGAAATTGCCATGATCAAAAATGCGGCGCCTGTCTTTGTAAACTTGCCAAGACCATCAATGGCCAAAGGCCAAATTGCAGGCCAAACAAGGGCATTAGCAATACCCAAAGAAGCTACAAGTAACACCGAGGTAAATCCGGAGGTATTTACGATGACCAAACTCAATATAATTCCTAAGGCTCCACTTATTCTCAAAGCAGCAGTTTGACTTAAGTATTTGGGAATTAAAATCACTCCCAATGAGTAAGTTCCCACCATTGCAAACAAAGTAAAGGTCGTAAACCATTTAGCCTGTGATACAGGAAGTCCGAGAGAAAGGCCATAAGCAATAATTGAATCTCCTGCGATCACTTCAACCCCTACATACATGAATAAAGCAATGACGCCTAATATGAGCTGAGGAAACTGAAAAATATTTGTCTTTGCTGTTTTACCATCATTAGCTTCTTCAAGTGGAGCAGCCTCAACATGAGGCAGTGGTGCCTTACGAATCATAAATCCAAGAACTGTCAATACAATAGCCATAACCAGATAAGGCATAAAAACACTATCAGCCATTGTATCCAGTAATTGATTTTTTTCTTCTCCGCTTACGGTTTGTAATTTTTCATTGACCTCATCGATCCCTGAAAGCAAAAGTGCTCCAAAAATCAAAGAACCCAATGCGCCTGCCACTTTATTGGCGATACCCATTACGGAAATTCTTTTTGCCGCACTCTCAATTGGTCCCAGAATAGTTACATAAGGATTTGCAGCTGTTTGCAATAAAGTCATTCCTGCACCCTGAATAAAAATTCCAAGTAGAAACATCCAATAGGTTCTGGCATTTGCTGCTGGAATAAATACCAAGGCACCTAATGCCATCACAAACAAACCAATAGACATGCCTTTTCTATAACCTATCTTGGCTAAAATAGCCGAGGCGGGCAATGCCATCACCACAAAGGAGATATAAGATGCAGAAGCCACTAAATAAGATTGGGCAGCTGTAAGTTCATTAATGGTTTTCATAAAAGGAATCAATGCACCATTGATCCAGGTCACAAAACCAAAAATAAAAAATAAGGCTGCAATGATCATTAAGGGCACAAAAGAAGATGATTTAGTCATATCCTGGGTTTTATCGTATTAAATTTAATAATTTGATCAGTTGTTGATAAACTCGGAAATAAAAATAGCATTTATTACCATGTCGAGATTGATTTTTCTACAAAAAACAAAAATCTTTAGATAGATGACAACATTTAGTGCAGAAATCGGAAATTTGACAGAATCCCAGAGGTCTACTTAATTTTCTCCGGTGTTGATTTTTCTTCCTTTAATTCTTGTTTGATCAATTTTTTTTCTGCTCGAACGCTATCTATTTGACCTTTTGTCATCTCTTTTTCCTCAGCAGTTTTTTTCAGACCCAGCTTTTCCAGAAATTCTCGTCCGTTTGAGAAATCAAATCTATAAGAAATTCCGACTCCCTGAGTATATCCCTCACCTTCCGCCGCGGTAAACTGAATTTCATTTTGTCTGTTGTACACCTTTGCCTGAAAGGTTTCTGCCCTGTTCAAAGGCATCATTACTTCAACCTCACCGATCACATTTGAATTCGTATTTGACCCTACCGGAACACCCACCTTACCACTGACAGTTACTTTATTGGCAATTCTTGTAGAGACTTCTACCCCAAGTTGATCATCCGTGATCACATCCTGTGCATTATTCTGTGTACCAATATCATAACTAACGCCCACTTCGAAATTTTCGTTCTGACTTTCAAGCATATTTGACAATAATTGAGAGGCCTTCTGGGCAATTGTTCCTGCGATAGCTGCATTTCCATCAAAATTGGTTCTACTGTTATTTGTTCTCGCAAAGGCACCTGTCGCCAAAAGTGAAAAGAACTGAGTCAATTTATCATCCTCATTTCTTAATTTAAAATCGAGTTCGCCTGCAACCGTAGAACTGGCATTCGGTATTTTGACATCAAAATCAAGATTAGGTGCTGACAAATTACCTGAGATCATTGTGTATAACTCGACATCGATCTTTCGCGAACCTGAAACTTCATCGAGGAGTACAGAAGGATTTGCTCTGGTATAATTAATAGCTGTGATATCTACTTGAGCATCATATGGATTTCCGTTCCAAACAATAGTTCCTCCCTTTTGAACTATAAAATCTTTGTTGATAATATTTTTAAACTGATACTCGCCATTATCAACCACAAGATTACCAAACATTTCGAATCTTCCGTTGGTATCAATATTTAAGGTTAGGTCACCATCTCCAGAACCTCTTAAAACACTACCTGTTGCCTTATCTAAAACGATCTGAGCGACAGCATCTTTGGTGACATTCAATCTGAAATTAAGCCGAAGCCCCTTTAATTTTTCAAATACGATCTCCTCTTTCTTTTCTTCTCCCTGCTCTTCTGCGTCTTCATCAACACTCTCAAAACGTATCAATTTAGAACTATTGACCGTACTTACATTCCCTAAAGGAACAA
>CBDULU010000219.1:0-4369 GCA_965368155.1 uncultured Flavobacteriaceae bacterium | reverse complement strand
ACCATATCGATTTCTCGTTCATTTTTATTGGTGCCACTAAAGCGGCCATGGCTCCGTACTCATTTGCCTTACTTTTATAGATAGAATCATAAGATTGAGGAAATCCATACCGTCCAGAAAGGGTAAGCACATCCAAAGTTTCCTGACCAAAAGAAGAAAAAGAAACAAAAAGCAAGAGTAAGAAAAAAGTATAGGATCTCATCTTTTATAAATGAACTTATTATTCAATATTAATCTAAATTTTAACAGAAACTGAAAGTTAATGTCACTTTTACCAAACTTCAATACATACCCTTTTAAAGAATCTTTCCAGCAATTTAAGAATAACAATACTTCTATCCATAAACAATTAAAACTATTTTAAAAAAAAACTTCAGCTTAAGCTGAAGTTTTTTAATTTATAATAAATCCTGAAGCCCCTAATAATTAGTGGTTTGCATATAGTCCAGGCTCTTTTTAACACTTTCCATTGGCGTAAAATTATATCGCTCTACTTCAACAATACCATACTTAAGACCTGATTCTTTTTTATGCTTAAAGATCGCATTGAAATCCATCTCTCCACTCTGTCCCACTTCCATTTCATCTTTGATATGCCATAACATAAATCTACCTGGATATTTTTCAAAATACTTTAAGGGGTCTTTTCCTCCATGCGTGATCCAATATAGATCAAGCTGAAACATCATTTTATCAGGATCGCTCAATTCTACCATATGGTCATACAAAGGCTTACCGTCAAACATCGTTGTAAATTCTTTATCATGGTTATGATATCCAAAATAAATACCTTTATCTCTACATTTTTCTCCAACTGCGTTAAAATATTCTACATATTTCTTGAGTCCATCAAGGCTCTCATAACCTTCTTTACTCATCCAAGGCTGTACGATCCATTTGACACCTGCAGCAGCATGTGCCTCTATAGCTGTATCCCACCAAGCCATGGTTTCATCCCATTTCTCTTTGCTTGGTAAATTCTGCCCTGTATGAGAGCCCAAGAATTGCAACCCGTTATCTTCGCATAATTTTTTAAACGCCAACGGGGTCATCCCATAGAACTTACCATCTTTATAGCCTGCAGCTTCAACAAACTTGAAACCCATCTCACCTACTTTTGCAACTGTACCTTTTACATCCTTATTCATATCATCTCTTAATGAATACAGTTGAAGTCCTACAAATTTGTCTTTTGGCTCCGGATCAACTTTTGTAAAACCCTGAAACATCAAGGCCACAAAACCAACTAGAAGCAGTCCTTTTAAGGCCATCTTTTTAATTCCCATAATTAAATTTTTAAATTCTTAAAACATTTTAGTTTGTCGATAAACAAAAAAGCATTAGCCTTGGTCTATTCTTCACCTAATGCCCATTGTTCATTACCTACAAATTTACCAATTATAGATTAGACAATCAACAACTTAGGTGTTAATTTCATTTGATTCTTATCAAAAAATAAATGCAGAACTTCAAACGTATTTTCTTGATGAATTGTAATTAAGCAGGTAGACCCTTATCTTTTGGAGGGTCTATCTTCTTTATGGATGGCGGCATATCTTTGATATGCACATCCTGTTGAGGAAATGGGATCTCTATACCATGCTTGGCAAACATATTATATATAGCAATTGAGACATCACTTTTTGCCTGTAAGCCTGATTCATAATGCACCCAAAAGCGCAGTTTAAAATTAAGAGAGCTGTCTCCAAATTCACTAAACAAAGCTTGAGGAGCTGGTGTTTTTAAGGTATCTTCACTGGTCATTGCCGCATCCACAAGAATTTTAAGGATCTGGTTAGGATCTGAACCATAAGTCGTACCAATCAATATTTCTACCCTTTTTATACTGTCTGACAAGGTCCAGTTGATCAAGTCATTGGCGATCAAATTATTGTTAGGCACCACCACCTCAGCCCCATCAAACGTAATTACACTTGATGAACGTACCCCTATCCTGTTTACGGTTCCCAAAAGATTATTTACTTCAACGGTATCACCAACATGAATAGGTCGTTCAAACACTAATATCAAACCAGAAATAAAATTGGAAACAACGGTTTGCAAACCAAAACCAATACCCAAACCAAGAGCTCCTGCCATCAAATTAAACTTACCCAGATCTATTCCTAAAGAAGAAAGCGCCAAAACAATTCCAAATGCAATGATCAAATACCTGATAACCAATGATATTGCCGCAGGAACACCTTTGGGTAATTTCAAAAATTTTATATTGACATCGCCACTGTCAAAAAGAAAGGAGATCAAGCTAGTGGCTACAAATGCGACAATCAGAATCACTATAAATTCCATAACGTCACCTATGGTAAAAGTAATACTCCCAAACATACGAGGCGCTGTCAAAACTTCAGTAAAAAACTGTGATAGTGGATTAAACAGATCTATCATGGCTAAGAAAAAGAGAAACCATGAAATGAATGCCAAGACTCTGATCACCTGAAGCACTTTCATTTCAAGGACAAATTTCTTTTTAAAATCAACTTCAGAATTTGTGCTGTAATGCCAATGGATGAGTCCGGTAGATAATCCTCCAGTTATCATCAAAATTCCATAAAAAATAAGGGTAAACACACCACTTCCCGTACTTATCTTCAGGGTAAGGTCTGTTAAATTGGTATAGCCAAGAATATTAGAAACGATTGAAACAAAAAGCAAGGCATATACAACTGGCGTTAAACGGATCAACAGCAAGCCAAAATTGCCAATATTCATTTTTCTGGTCTTCAGATATGGTCTGGTAAAGGCAAACAAAACACCAACGACCAAAAAAGCTTCAAATAAAAGATAAACCCTGTATTGCGGCGAACTAAACCACATATAGGTTTTGGCGGTATCAAGAATATAGAATAAGATCACAAAATAGATGATCTTTTTAAATCTTTTGTACACATAAGGCTGGACCAAGGGTACAGAGAGAATCAATATCAACAAAACCAGAATATTACCAAATAGCATTGGTGTATTTGTGAAAAAAAACTTCGCAACGATCAGGGCAATAAAAATCATGCTAACCACAGAGTTATTCAAGATCACGTCTTTTGCATTTTGCAGATCTCCATTTTCCTCATTGAACTGGTGCTTCTCGAAAGCTCTTTTCGCCAAATAAACCAAGGCCAGTAAAAAAGTAACCAATAGAACATATAAATAAATACTATGCTCACTTGTCTTCACAAATCTGCTAATCCCTACTACATTTTCTGATATGGATTCAACTTCGTCCTTTTCACCTTCATTTTTTTCCGGGCTTTTAAATGAGGATTTCCAAAGGGGTTCGTGCCTTAAATAAAATAGATTGTAAACCTCTGAATTCTTAAGAGCATTCAGGTCATCAACAACCTTGTTTACAATCAATTTCTGACTGTTGATCTTTGATTCAAGGACGAGATATGTATTGTTCTCTTTCGTAATGATCCTATTGAGCTCTTTGTAATCATTCCATATACCCCTAACACTGGTCAACACTTCTAATGGCACTTTCTCAACAACGGCATTCTTATAGGTAAGTTCCCATGTTTTTTCATAAAACTCCAAGAACTCCTGAACAATAATATTTCTCTCTTCATGCCCATTGATTATGGATTCCCAATTTTCAAGATGGTCATAATATCCGTTCCATTTCTTAATCAGATTGTTGATCTTTTGTCGGTTCGGGTTTGCCGCAACAAAGTGATCCTTGCGCTTCTTTTGTGCAGCAATGAATTTTGAATATGCAGGAAATAAAGAATCTATTCTTCTTACGTCTCTATCAGAAGATGTTCTTCGTTTGGTTGACTTTATCTCTTCATTGGCCTCCTCTACTTTTTGAATAATATTAACTACTTTAATTGCTTCAGGCACGAACCTTCCAGTAGAATCGACTTTTTTAGGAGATCCAATTTGAGACTGCCCGATAAATGGCGCTAAAAAAAAAGATAGAACTAGAACGTATCTGGAAAGTGTAGATATTAAAGATTGCATATAAAAATAGATAAGGCCATTAAAATTATTAATTCAACTTGTCACGACAAACATTGATAGTTGTAAAATAAATTCCTAAAGTAATGCCTGGTTTCTTAAAAAAGAATTTAATTCATTGTCATTCTGATTCAACAGCTTCATGTATCGAAAAAATGGTGACTTCTCCTGAATTCAGGAGATAACTACTGACTTCTTCAAACTGCGATTTTGAGTTTTCAGTGAATATTTCCCTTCGCTTTTTAAAAACCAAATTTGCTTTTAATAATTTATTCATCGCTTTATTGTACTCCTTTAAATTCTCTTCATCGATACTGTTGAAATCGACACAATTAAAAAACAGGTCTTCCTTTTTATACATTTCCTGTTTCATGTCAATCACTTCATAGCTAATTGA
>CBDULU010000218.1:0-4396 GCA_965368155.1 uncultured Flavobacteriaceae bacterium | reverse complement strand
ATGAAACATAAAGTAAATAAGTTCACAAGTATGTGAGACCTTCCCTAAAAAGAAACATTGTCCAAGAGAAGTATAACAAATACATGGTATGACACAGCGCTTCGTACGACCTTGAATGACCTCAAAAGCAAACACTCTGCCTGTTGTGGCAGAGTGCTTTTTTATCTGAGTATTGTAAATATATTACTCAGGTGTGTTGATCTTGAAAAGGATTCAATTCAGTTGACTATTTGTCTAAACTGACATTCCTTTGTCAAAATTTACTTTCTCCAATAATTCACCATTTTCAGAATAGGTTTCAAATGTGCCGTCTTTTTGGTTGTTTTTGTAATAACCTGTGGTTTTAAGCTGGCCATTTTCGTAGTATTCTTGAAAAGGGCCTTCTCTTTTATCATTACTCCAGGTGATTAAAATCTTTAGTTGCCCATTCTCATAAAATTCTTCAATGGAACCTTCCAGCAGACCATTGTCATAGTAACCTTTTCTCCAAGGTTTACCACTTTTGTAAAAAGTCTCAAAATAGCCGTCTTTTTCATTAAAGGCATATTGAGCCTTTACTTCAAGCTGTCCGTTATCATAGTATTTTTCATAAGGGCCGTCTTTTTCCCCGTCTTTCCATACTATTTTTTCGTCCACTTGACCATTAGGGTAGTATGTAGCACCTGGTCCATGTTCTATTCCATTAAGCAAAGTCCATTCACTTTTTAAGGTGCCATCTTCATAATTTTCAAAGGCAACACCAGTGAATTTATCATCATCCAACATAAAGACCTTGTTCACCAATTTGAATTTAGATTTTTCAACACGAACTTCTTTTTGGCAGCTCCCCGCAATTAGTATGAGCCCAAAAATGAATACTAATAAGATTCTTTTCATATCCTGCGAATTTTGTAATTATTTGAGTGGTTTATATATCGTTTTACTGTTCAAATGTATATAATTCTTCTCGATCCAACATGTTTTTGATCGAAAATTAGCTTTGTTCCTATTCCTATTTTTTAAAGACAAGAAAATTCTGTAAAGCTTTTGATCTGTTTCCTTTTTAAAGGACTTCGCTACTTCCAGTTTCTAAGTAAAAATGAAATAAAATTCTTATGCATTATGTTTTCAATATCACTTGGTGAGTATCCTTTTTTCTTCAATCTTGACGGGATACTTTGGAGGTCAGCAATTGTATCTAAATCAGCAGGACTTTGCTCTTTGCCAAAGGCTCCATCCAGATCGGTTCCAATACCCACATGTTCTGTATTCCCGGCAAGCTGGCAAATATGATCAATATTGTTGACCATAAGATCAAGCGTAACCCCCATAGATTCAGGTGTTGAAACGCCTCTTACCCAATTTGGAACCATCATCCATGCATCAAGTGCAATTCCGATCACAGCTTTTCGATCAATTAGTTCTGTTATTTGCTCATCAGCAAACTGCCTGTTGTGGTCCACAAATTTTCTACAATTGTTATGACTGGCCCATACAGGTCCCTCGTATACTTTCATGGTTTCCCAAAAACTTTGGTCGCAGAGATGCGTGGCGTCAAGGATAAGGCCTAATGAGGTAATTTTTTTTAACAGCTCTTTGCCTTTCCGACCAATACCTCCGACAGAATCGGTACCATGGGCATAGGTGCCAGGCCCGTAATGGGCAGGTCCTATGGCACGTAAGCCTTGTTCCCAGGCACGTTCCAGGTGATCAATAGTGACAATTGAATCGGCACCTTCTAAACTTAAAATGTATCCAATAGGGCTGTCTGCTTTTGGTTCTTTCCATAAATCCAAGTGCTGTTTGAGGTCTTCACTATTGCAAATAGACACCAAATGCCCTGTTCTTTCCATCTCTTTATACCAGGATAATTGTCCCTGGGTTTGGGCCCAGGCCTGTTCAGGTGAATTCCAACCCGGAAGTGTACTGTCCCTTTTTACATATCTGGCGATCTGAGTGGCAACACATAAGCCTACCTGCCCTTTGCGCATAGCATCAAAAGATACTGTGTTCTTTTCCCTGTCAGGCTTGTCATTCATCCCCTTTTCACTTTCTCTTATGTCTTCAACCGTCCAGCGAAGGTCTCTATTCCACTCTAAAGCGTTCATGGAAAGGTCAAGGTGTGCATCAAAGATGAACATGGTCTAGTTTTTTGGGTTAATTCTAATGTATTTTTCGAGAATATATCGGTCCAGTCCGGCGGCTTCAATTTTCTCATGACCCTGTTGGATAAGAGAATCTCCTTTGATCTCTACCTTAAACGGAAAAACATGCCCTCTGTAATCAGGTGCATTGATAAAATCGAGCGTTTCAGCATAGTCTGAACCATTGAAGGTGTAAGTGCCGGCTCCTGCCATAAAGTTTTCACTAGTGCCTTTATCTTGGTTGAAAAAGGCAAAGTGGCTGCCGTTGATGATCTTGATAAAATCAGTTTGACTGAGGTCCTTGATCTGTAATGAGTCATTTTCTTTGATGTCGGCATACACAAGTTTCCAAGACCCTTCAATCGAATTTTTGCTTTCATTTTCAGGAGTCTTAGAAGGTGTACTTTCTTTGGCGCAACTTAAGAATATAAATATTATAAGCATTTGAATAATAGAAATTTTCATCATTTTAACTTTAGTATTAATTTAATTAATGGTCTCGAGCTGAAACCGCCCAAAAACCTGTTATTTTTTGATTTTCTACAGTGACTGCCTTGGGATATTTTGATACTGTCGGACAGATATGTATGGGTAAGGCATAGTGAGTATCTCCAATATGATAAGAGTCGCTTTTTATACATCTTACGACCAAATGTTCCTCACTCTGGGAAATTTGTTCGAAGTCATGATTCCCTAAAAATTTGACCCTGGGAAGCTGCATTTCAGAAGCCACAGATTTATGACCCAGGTCAAAACAGAGTAAATTTTTCCCTGGCTTACTGATGATTCTTGTAAGAAGCACAGCTGCCGGAAAAAATTCAAGATCACTGTATTGACTGCCATATCCTTCATCCCATAATAATGGGGTACCAGGGCTCAATTCTACATCTTTTCGCTTTTTATGGATAGGAAAGGTGGGGGTGCCGCCAGCAATTATTGTCGGTACTGGATAACCTTCTGATTCAAGGACTTCTTTTAATTGAATTACCGGCTTAAAATCAGCGTCGCATTCAATTTCTCTTTCAAGTGGATCAGCAGTATGAATATGGCCATCATACACATGCAGGCCTCTAAGGTTGAGCAAAGGTTCCTTATAAACTGATTTATAAAGGTTTTCTGCCTCTTTCCCTGGCTTTATACCCGTTCTGTCCATGCCATTATTAATATCCAGCCAAAGATCTATAATGAGATTTGAGGCTAAGGCTATATTCTTGAAGTCTATAAGAGATTCTTGATTGTCAACAAGGGTAGAAAACTTTGTTTTTGGATATTTTTCAATCAAATGAATAAAATTTTCAAGATGAATTGAAACTGGTTGCATGGCCAGCAGTACATCCGGAGCACCTGTGCGGGCCAAAAGTTCTGCCTCGGCCAAGGTGGCGCATTTGTACTTTTGTATACCCAGTTGTAGTTGTAATTGGATGATTTCCGCCATTTTATGGGTTTTGATATGCGGTCGCAGGCGATCAGGGTCTTTTGCTATTTGCAGCATAAGCGCTGCATTGTACTCAATCCTTTTCGGATAAACAAGTAAGGCGGGGCTTGAAGCTGTTTTCGTTTCGGATAGCTGGTACCAATGTTGATCTCCCATGGTTGATTTAGTATAATTCGAACATGGCTTCCACTTCAACAGGAATTCCATCGGGTAACATCATGCCAACAGCACTTCGGGCACCAATACCATATTCCTTGCCAAACACTTCAGCCATTAATTCGCTAAAGCCATTCATGACAAGGGGCTGACGTTGAAAATCAGGAGTACAATTCACCATACCGAATACTTTGACAATTCTTTTCACCTTGTCGATATCCCCAAAATGAGTCAGGATGGTTGAAAGCATCGTCAGGCCTACCTGCCTTGCGGCCTTGTAGCCTTCTTCCTGGCTTAGATTTTCTCCAACGCGACCCTGCATAAGGGAGCCATCAAAATTAACCGGTGCCTGGCCGGATACGTATAGAAATTTGTCAATGACCAGAATGGGTCTGTAAACACCAGCAGGTTTGGGTGCTGGTGGAAATTGTAAATTGAGTTCTTTAATTCGTTCAGATACTAATGTGCTCATAAGATATTCGTTTTATATAAAGAGGTTTAAGATAAGGACGCCTGTGATACCAATAATACCTACCATGGTTTCCATGACCGTCCAGGTGCGCAGGGTTTCTTTTACGGATAGATTGAAATATTCTTTAAAAAGCCAGAATCCTCCATCATTTACATGTGAAAGCATCAAGCTTCCCGATCCTATGGCAAGTACCATTAACTCCGGTTTTAC
>CBDULU010000217.1:0-4402 GCA_965368155.1 uncultured Flavobacteriaceae bacterium | reverse complement strand
AGCACTTGCCATTGCAGATGATTTAGGGGCGGTCCTGGTTATCGCTATATTCTATACTGAATCTATTGATTATAATGAATTACTCTATGCCGGAATTTGCCTTGTTATATTAATAGTTGCCAATTTTGCGGGTATCAGAAGGGCTTTGTTTTATGCGATAATCGGTTTCGCGGGTGTTTGGATCGCTTTTGTCTATTCTGGCGTTCATGCTACAATTGCAGGAGTTTTAATCGCATTGACAATTCCAGCCAGAACTAAAATTGACGAAGAAAGTTATATTGATAGACTGACCATCTATTTAAACAAATTTAAGAAGGAAGAAACTGATACCAAAAGTACCCTTCTTACAAAAAATCAAGCACATCTTATCGCTGAAATACAAGGTTTAAATGAAAAAGCGATCACACCATTACAAAGACTTGAACATGCTTTGCATCCACTTACTGCTTACTTTATTCTGCCTGTTTTTGCATTGAGCAATGCGGGAGTTCATATCGATGGTCAAATAATGGATATGTTGATCCATCCTATATCTATTGGTATTATATGTGGACTTGTCCTGGGGAAATTCATAGGGATATCTTTATTTTCAAAACTATTGGTCAAATTTAAAATTGCATCATTACCAGAAGGGGTGAGTTGGAATCAAATATATGGGGTCGCCTTTTTGGCAGGGATTGGTTTTACCATGTCCATGTTCATTTCTGATCTTGCATTTAAAGACGAATCATTTAAACAAATTGCTAAGGTAGGTATCATGGCTGCTTCTGCAATATCGGCAATTATTGGGATGCTATGGCTCGGTCTTACCTCTAAGAAACCGGAATAAAATTTATTTTTTTAATTTTCTAAACTATACATATTTTATGGACCCCTTATGGATCATTTTTGCTTTTGGTTTTGGATTTTCAGTAAAACAAATGGGGCTTCCTCCGCTCGTAGGGTTTCTTATGGCCGGATTCGCCTTGAACCTATTTGGTGTTGAAAATAGTGAGACCCTTGTGAAAATAGCTGATTTCGGTGTGTTACTTCTATTGTTTACCATCGGATTAAAACTCAAAGTCAGAAATCTATTGAAACCTGAAATTTGGGCAGGCTCCTCGCTTCATATGCTCATCACTACCCTTATTTTCGGGTTATTGATCTTATTACTTGGCCTTTTCGGTTTTTCTAAATTTACAGATCTGAGTATACAAACGTCCTTTTTGATCGCCTTTGCTCTTAGCTTTTCAAGTACAATTTTTGCCATCAAAATCCTTGAAGAAACCGGAAGTATAAAAAGTACCCATGGACGAATTGCCATAGGAATATTGGTAATGCAGGATGTTTTTGCCGTAATATTTCTAACCCTAAGCTCAGGAGAAACACCTTCAATATGGGCACTTGCCTTACTCTTGTTACTTTTTGTTCCGAATTTACTCAAGAACCGGAAGCTTTCTTTCGTCTTAAATAAAACCGGGCATGGAGAATTATTGATTCGTTTCGGGGCCCTGTTGCCTTTAACCGGTGCGGCTTTATTTTCGCTTGTCGGGCTAAAAGCAGATCTTGGAGCTCTGGTTTTTGGCATGCTCCTGGCGGATCACGATCGTGCCGAAGAACTGGCCAATACCATGATGGGTTTTAAGGATCTTTTTTTGGTCGGGTTTTTCTTAACTATAGGTTTATCGGGTATACCAACTGCTGAAGCCTTTGGTATTGCCATTTTTCTTGCCCTTCTAATGCCTCTTAAAATGATGTTTCTTTTTGTCATTTTAACCCGTTTTAAATTAAGAGCAAGAACTTCGGCGCTGAGTTCCTTTAATCTTGCCAACTATAGTGAATTTGGTCTTATAGTTGGTGCAGCTGGGGTTGCCAATGGACTGATCACTACTGAATGGTTGGTCATTTTTGCAGTTTCCCTTTCAATAACAATGATCATGGCCTCTCCATTGAATATGAGAGCTCAACCTATCTATGCCAGATTACAAACCTATTTTCTTCGCTTTGAGACAGAAACGCGTTTGCCTGAAGATGAACCCATCGTTTTTGGAAAAGAAGAAGTTATCGTATTTGGCATGGGAAGAACCGGGTCTGAAGTTTATAGAGTTATGACAGAAAAGCATCATAAAAATGTCTTGGGAATAGATATTAATCTTGACGTTGTCGAAAAGAAAAAAGCATTGGGATATCATGTAATTCAAGGTGATGTAACCGATTTGAATTTTTGGCAAAGAATCAATATGTCGGCTGATCTACCTTTGATCATTTTGGTTACTCCAAGTCATGCCACACATATGAGAGTTATCAATCAATTGAAGCTCATACATTGTGATATAAAAGTATCTGCCATTTCGAGATACGATGATGAAATGAAGGAGTTAAACGATGCAGGTGTTGACGTCGTGTTCAACTTATACGAAGAAGCCGGGTTTGGCCTCGCCAACCATACTTATAACCAAATCTACGGTAAAGCCTAGGCCAGGTTTCAGGGTTTTTTTGAATTGACTACTTTCTCCGAGAGACCTTCGTACTTTACGATATAAATTCCTTTATTGATAATACCTCCTGAAGTATTTTCAATAAAATCATACTTCGTTCCTATTCTTTCAGAAACCCCTTGATGAATAATATCAGGATTGTTCGCCAGACGCTGCAAAAGATCAAATGTTACGTCAAAGCCCTCAACAGCAAAAGACGATGGCCTGGTGAAATATTTTTTCCTATAGATTGTTTCAAAATTCTTATAGGCAGATGAATTATGATCTATAAACGTATTGCTGGGATAATGGAAATGAACACGCGCTAAAAAATTGTTGTCAATTTTATCAAAGTTCCTGTCTTTTTCAAACCCAAAAACAAGCAGGCTGTCTGCTTCAGGAAAAACGCCTAAGTTATTGAAAACGTCACCCAGATATGCAGGATCATTATCTGTAATAAAAAACCAATTTACGATATTGCGCTCAAGTGTATCCCGGAATACTCTGAATTCATCCGGATTGATATAACCATCCTTGGGTTCAAGCGTCTTCACTTCTTTCTCTGGATTCAAGGCTTGAAGATCAGCAATGATTCGATCATATTGAATTTGTGATCTTTCACTTTCATTCTTAATGACAATCAGGTCCTGATTTTCATAATTCGCCTTTATAAAATCCATCATCTCTTCTGTTTGATTTTCAAGCGAAGCTCTTTCCTGCACTAGCTTTTTATTGTCAATATCAGAATGATTTTTGGTCGATATTGGTGAGATGATCAGTGGTTTTCCATATTTAAGATTGTCGGATACCGACTTTACATTGGAAAGGAACAATGGTCCAATAACGGCATCGAATTCCTGCAGTTCCACCTGATCACTAATCTTTCTGGAAACCTGTTTACTATTTTCTGTATCGAAAACTTTCATACGCACAGACAGTCCTTGTTTCTTTAAAGAGTCTAAAGCAATCAATGCGCCGAAATAGAAATCGGTTGTAATATTCAATAGCCTGTCTCCTTCAAAATTTAAACTATCCCTTTTGCTTTTAAAGGGCAGCATCATGGCAACTTTAAGTTCAGTGTCCTCAGGGATATTATCGATAAACAAAGGCTTACCCGAAATTAAAAGATTTGGCACTTTGATCAGCATACCTTCTTTGATACCACCTGAAACTTCTGGATTTAACGCAAGCATTTCTTCTTCAGTGATCCCAAATTTTCTGGTAATGCTATACATTGTTTCCAATTTTTGCACCTCATAAATTAGAAACTCATCATCTACAGGCTCTATGGCCTCAATGGGCACAATGATCACATCGTCTATTTGTAATCCATTTTCAGCAATCTTAGGATTCAATTCTTCCAGATAGTCAATAGATATGCCAAATTTCTTTGAAATACTGTATTTCGTCTCCTTCGCTTTGACCAAATAGGGCTGTGTGTTTGCCTCCTTGGCCTTAAGTTCTGTATCGTTTATCGATAATGGGATTTTGATCACCTGACCAATTCTTAAACCATTTTCTCTTAGAAAGGGGTTATTTTTATTAAGGTCCTCTGAAGTGACATTAAAACTTTTGACGATACTATAAAGGGTTTCTTTTGGTACTACTTCATGATAAATGAATTTATCGACAATAATATCCTTCTCACCTACTCCACTAAGATCGGCAATACTCAGATCAACTAAAGGAACGTATTGCTTCTTTGGAATAATCAACACATCATTTTTAGTTACATCATCCTTAATATCAGGATTCAGTTTTAACAAGTCGTATGGAGTTATAGATAGAGTTTTGCTAATACTTTGGACGGTTTCTCCCTCTTTCACTTTATAAGTGATAAATTTCTTGTCTTGTGCAAAAACACTTACCCATCCAAAAAGGAATAAAAAAACTACAAGCTTAATATGTTTCATTTACTAATGAGATCTAATAATTCTAAACTTAAA
>CBDULU010000216.1:0-4412 GCA_965368155.1 uncultured Flavobacteriaceae bacterium | reverse complement strand
TCTATCCATGAAATAAATAACGAAATTTTTTATAAAATAGTTTATTGAGAAAATGCATAAAAACCAAACGCCCCATTTATTCCGTATTGAATATTAAACCCCAGCTAACAATAATGATAGCTTGGGACAGAAATTCATGTGTTTCATCCTACATCATTTTGAAAAGGTTCTCTTATATGTTAAGTTCACTATCTAACAAAATCAATTCGTTTAAATGAAAAGAAGGAACTTTATTCAGAAATCATCAATGATGGCCATCGCAGTAAGCACCTTTGGAGGGATACATTGGAATGGCAAGAACTTTATTGGGAACTCACCGACAACTACTGATATACTTGGACCGTTTTACAGGCCCGGAGCTCCGATGAGAAGCAACATTATTCCAACGAATTCTGCAGGGATTCCCATGAATTTACATGGAACTATATTTGACGAAAATGGGAAAGTTCCTTTGAAAAATGCCTTGGTGGAAATTTGGCAATGTGATGAGAACGAACATTATGACAACACATCTGATAATTATTTGTTTAGAGGAGCTGTAAAAACAGGTAATAATGGTACATATGACTTTAAAACCATTGTACCGGTTCCTTATAAAGCCAATGAGAATGATGAGTCGTCATGGCGCCCTGCGCACATACACATGAGGGTTTCTGTTCCCAAACAGCAGGATCTGATCACGCAAATCTATTTTAAAGGAGATCAATATATTGATAATGACACATGGGCATCTTCTCCGGAGGCCGTCAACAGAGTTTTAGACATTGTTAAAAATTCCGATGGAGAACACGCTGTAAACTTTGATGTGGTATTGCACAAGGAATACCCTCTTGACGACAATGTTTATGATAGAATTACTGGTATCTATGATATGGATGATAAAAGTAATATCGAGTTCATTAAAAATGACGATCTGTTGTTTCTAAAAAGGAACGGTCATTTGGCAGAGGGTCTGAGGTATATTGGCAACAATACATTTGAAGGTGGAATAGGGAATCCTAAAGTGACCTTTGAATTATTAGAGAAAAACAGTACCAAGGCTGTTGTAAGCTTTTATGGTAAAACAATAAGCGGAGAGAAATTTTTAAAATATTAGTAATACTATTACCCAATCATTAATTCTTGAAATCGAACAACTTAACAATGATTAAATTAATTTAGGTTGTCATGTTCTTCCTCATAATTATTGTTACTTTTGAGTAACACATGTTTTTTATTGATTTATTTTTTTCGTGTGCGAACACTATATTCAATAAAAACATCCATTTTATGAGTAAAAAAATATGAGCAAGGTAATCGTTTTAACAGGCGCAGGTGGTGTATTGTGCAGTACCTTGGCAATAGCACTTGCTAAAGAGGGTCATAAAATTGCCGTTTTAGACATAAGAATTGAGGCTGCCAACAAAGTTGTCGAACAAATTAATTCTAATGGAGGTACGGCCATTGGTGTTGCTGCCAATGTGTTGGAAAAGGACTCTTTAGAACGGGCCAAAAAGGAAGTCAATGAACGCTTTGGTTTATGTGATATCTTAGTTAATGGAGCTGGTGGAAATCACCCTTTAGGGACCACAACAAATCCTCATTTACAAGAGAAAGATCTTTTAAATACGGAAGACGGATTTAAAACCTTTTTCGATCTGGACCCTGCCGGAATCAAATTTGTATTTGACCTAAATTTTATTGGAACCTTGCTTCCAACCCAGGTTTTTGCCAAAGATATGGTCGGTAAAGAAGGATGCAGTATTCTTAATATTTCATCGATGAATGCTTTTACCCCCTTAACTAAAATACCAGCTTATAGTGGTGCAAAAGCAGCCGTTTCTAATTTTACCCAATGGTTGGCTGTTCATTTTTCAAAAGTAGGAATTCGAGTGAATGCCTTGGCCCCGGGTTTCTTTTTAACCGACCAAAACAGAACTTTATTAACCACTGAGAATGGTGAATTAACACCCAGAGGAAATACAATTATCGAGCAAACTCCCATGGGTAAATTCGGTGAACCGGAAGATCTGATAGGAACAACTTTATGGTTATGCGGCGAAGGGGCTTCATTTGTGACTGGTGTTGTCATCCCGATTGACGGAGGTTTTAGTGCATTTAGTGGTGTTTAAATAAATAGTATTTATCATGAGTATACGTTTGGAAAAAACATGGAGATGGTATGGGCCGAATGACCCTGTATCTCTTTCAGATATCAAACAAGCTGGTGCAACCGGAATCGTTTCAGCCTTACATCACATTGCTAATGGTGAAGTTTGGCCTGTTGAAGAAATAAAAAAACGCAAAAAAACCATTGAATCAGCTGGCCTGACATGGTCAGTAGTAGAGAGCGTTCCTATTCATGAGGATATTAAAACTCAAGCTGGCAATTTCGATACCTATATCAATAATTACAAACAAACCCTTTCGAATTTAGGTCTTTGCGGGATTGACACTGTCTGTTATAATTTTATGCCTGTGCTCGATTGGACCCGTACGAGTTTGAATTATGAAGTAGCAGATGGCTCCAGAGCCTTGCGTTTTGATGCGACTGCATTTACGGTATTTGAAGTGTTTCTGCTCCAAAGACCTGACGCTGCTGAAAGCTATAATAAGCAGCAAATTGAGAGCGCCACAACAATGTACGAAGCCATGACTGAAGCGGATAAAAAATTGTTGATCAAAAATATCATTGCCGGACTACCTGGAGCAGAAGAAGGCTATTCACTTGAAGAATTTAATGCCATTCTTGCTACCTACAATGCTATCGGACCAAAAGAATTAAAAGAACATCTTTTCTATTTTCTAGAACAAATTATTCCCGCCGCCGAGAAGGCAGGTATATTGATGTGTATCCATCCGGATGACCCACCATATCCAATTCTTGGTTTGCCCAGAGTTGTAAGTACTGAACAAGATATTGAAGAATTATATCAAGCGGTAGACAGTCCGAATAACGGCCTGACCTTTTGCACCGGTTCCTTTGGTGTTCGACCTGATAATGACCTGCCCGGGATGGTTGAACGATTGGGGCATAGAATTCATTTTATTCATTTGAGAAGTACACAAAGAGATGAATGGGGTAATTTTTATGAAGCCAATCATTTGGAAGGTGATGTGGATATGTTTGGGGTCATGAAAGCCTTGATTACTGAGCAACGTAAAAGACAGGCTTCAGGGAGAGCAGACCTTAGAATGCCAATGAGACCTGATCACGGACATCAAATGTTAGACGATCTGCATAAAAAAACAAACCCGGGCTATTCTGGAATAGGCCGCTTAAGAGGATTAGCAGAATTAAGGGGTTTGGAATTCGGGATATCTAAAAGTTTACAATAATGAGTCAACTCCATACGAAAGCATTCATTACAGACAATTTTCTGCTACAGTCAAAGGAGGCTGAAACTTTGTATCACCAGTATGCAAAAGACATGCCGATCATTGACTATCACAATCATTTATCGGCAAAGCAAATTGCAGAAAACAAGCCCATTGCTAATATTACTGACGCCTGGTTAAGTGGAGATCATTACAAGTGGCGAGGCATGAGGGCCAATGGAATTGATGAGAAATTTATTACGGGTGATGCCTCAAAACAAGAAAAATTTGAGAAATGGGCCGAAACGGTTCCCTATACCTTAAAAAATCCCTTGTTTCATTGGACACAATTAGAGTTGAAAAGATATTTTGACATTGATACCATTCTTCAATCGTCAACCTCAGCAGACATTTATAACAAAGCAAATCAAGTTTTGGCGACAAAAACACCCGCTGATTTGTTAGAAGATATGAAGGTTGAAGTTGTTTGCACCACTGATGACCCTGCAGATCATCTTGAATACCACCAACAAATAGCAAAGCAAAATATCTTTACGAAAGTATATCCAACTTTTAGACCGGATGCACTACTCTTAATTCAAAGCCATACATATCAAGACTATCTAAAAAAAATGACAGCTTGTGTTGGGTTTCCAATTGAAAATTTAGATGATCTTTTAAAAGCAATTCAAAGCAGGGTTGATTATTTTGATCTGCATGGATGTCGCTTATCAGATTATGGCCTGGAGCAAATTTATGCCTCTGATTTCACCGAAGAGGAAGCTGATCTTGTATTAAAAAAACGTTTAACCAATCAACCTGTCATAAAAGAGGAAGCTGCTTTATTCGCTTCATGCATGTTATACAATTTGTGTAAAATGTACCATGCTAAGGGCTGGGTGCAACAATTTCATTTAGGCGCCTTAAGAAACAACAATAGTCGACTGCTAAAACAAGTGGGAGCTGATTCTGGTTGTGATTCCATTGGAGATTTTAATCATGGAACGGCTATGTCAACATTTTTTAACAGGCTCGATGCTGAAGCGTCTCTGAGTAAAACAATTGTATATAACCTGAACCCTTCACAGAACGAAGTTTTTGCTACCATGATGGGG
>CBDULU010000215.1:0-4419 GCA_965368155.1 uncultured Flavobacteriaceae bacterium | reverse complement strand
TGGATAGCATCAATACATGAATGCGCCGGCTATCCACAAAAGTCAACAATTTAGATTTGGAATTCTCAATCATAAATAAAAAAAGTTTTTAACCCTTATAAAAAGGCAATTTAACTATAGTTGCTGGAAGTGCTTTGTTTCGAACCTGTATAAAGATTTGAGTTCCAAATTTTGTATGACCTGTGTTTACATACCCCATGCCAATTCCTTTTTTTAAACTGGGGCTCATGGTACCTGAAGTTACAACTCCGATCTTGTTACCAGCTTCATCTACAATATCATAACCTTGTCTGGGAATCCCTTTGGTTTGCAATTCAAAGGCTCGTAATCTTTGGCTGACTCCTTCCTCTTTTTGTTGCAGCAAGGCTTTAGAGTTTACAAAATCTTTGGTAAATTTTGTGATCCAGCCCAAACCGGCTTCAATAGGAGAGGTAGTATCATCGATATCATTTCCGTATAGACAATAACCCATTTCGAGTCTTAATGTGTCTCTGGCGGCTAATCCTATAGGCTTGATGCCATATGCAGCTCCTGCTTCAAACACCTTGTTCCACACTTGCTCCACTTCACTGTTTTTACAATAGATTTCGAAACCACCGCTTCCCGTATACCCAGTAGCAGAAATGATCACATGATCAATCCCGGCAAAATCAGCTATTCTGAACTTATAGAAAGGAATTTCACTTAAGTCAACAGAGGTTAATGACTGCATGGCATCAACTGCTTTAGGGCCTTGGATCGCCAATAATGAAAAGTTATCTGAGATATTTTTCATTTCTGCATTGTTGCTGTTGTGCTTACTGATCCAATCCCAGTCTTTATCTATGTTGGATGCATTGACAACCAGCAAATAGGTGTTTTCTTTCACCCTGTATATGATCAGGTCATCCACAATACCACCGGTATCATTAGGCATACAACTGTATTGAGCATCTTCAACCTGAAGCTTTGAGGCATCGTTGGAGCTGATCCTTTGAATCAATTCTAAGGCATGTTCACCTTCGATCAAAAATTCTCCCATATGTGATACGTCAAATACCCCGACACCGCTTCTTACAGTCTCGTGTTCCGCATTGATCCCTTCGTATTGAACCGGCATATGATAACCTGCAAAAGGAACCATTTTAGCTCCTAATGATTCGTGAATATGTGTAAGTGCTGTATTTTTCATGATGTATAAATTTATGCTAATTTATAAAATATGCTTGGAAGGTGAATTATTTTTCTACGATATTCCCGACACTTTGCTTGCATTAATTTTTTATATCTTTCGGAATCAAAAATAACCTTATGAATATCAAATTCCCCCTGAGCTTTTTACTACTTTTTTTAATGAATAGTATCCTGGCACAAAACAATATTCCAACCGATTATTTATCGTCAGATTTCCATAAATCAAGAAGAGAAGCCCTAAGGGCATCAATGCCTGAGAATAGTGTGGCTATATTTTTCTCCAACGCCATCAGAAACAGGGCCAATGATGTTGATTTTGTATACCATCAGGACCCGAATTTTTATTATTTAACGGGTTTGAAAGAGCCACATTCTGTACTGGTCATTTTTTCAGAGCAGCAGCAGCAAGATGGAAAAACCTTTGATGAAACCCTTTATGTATATGAAAGAGGTGCGCGTTATAAAATATATATGGGAGAAGGAACTGGTGTTAAAGGAGCAAAGGAGCAACTTGGTTTTACAAACGTATATGGGGGACAGGCTTTTATTGATGCGCCAATAGATTTCTCAAAATTTGACAAGATCCTGTTTAAGGAATTTGAAAATGATATGCGGAAAAAGGGGCGCGAGCAGCCTAATTTATATGCACTCGTTGAACAATTTAAATCAAGCATCAATAGTATTCCAATGCCTGAAAATAAGGAACTTGACTCTAAATCTAGCGCAACTCAATCGATTGTGGACACCAAATCACTCCGTACGCTTATGGGGGGTCTTAGAGAGATCAAATCAGAGGAAGAGCTGAGGCTCATTAAAAAGGCGGTTGAAATTTCATGTGTCGGGCAAATCGAGGTAATGAAAGCCATGCATCCGGGCATGTCTGAATCAGAAACTCAGGGCATCCATGAAATGGTGTTTAAAAAGTATGGTTCGGAGTATGAAGGTTACCCATCTATAGTAGGTGCAGGTAATAATGGTTGTGTTTTGCACTATGTTGACAATAACAAACTGAATGTAGGAAATGATCTGATTTTGATGGATTTAGGGGCGGAATATCGGGGTTATACGGCTGATGTGACAAGAACCATTCCGGCCAACGGCAAATTCAGCAAAGAACAGAAGATCATTTATGATCTTGTCTATGAGGCTCAGGAAGCAGGCATCGCCGCCATGGTGATCGGAAATGATTATAGAAAAATTGACAGTGTAGCGAGAGATGTGATCAATAAAGGATTATTAGACTTAGGGATCATTGATTCCTTGGATCAGGGACGTACTTATTTCCCTCATGGAACATCACATCATATAGGGCTGGATGTACATGATCTCAACAATCGAGGTAAGTTTAAGGAGCATATGATCCTTACGGTTGAACCCGGAATTTATATTCCTGAAGGAAGTAAATGCGATAAGAAGTGGTGGGGAATAGCGGTCCGAATTGAAGACGATGTGCTGGTAACAAAAAACGGACCTGTCAATTACTCGGCCCTGGCACCCAGAAAATCAGAGGACATAGAAAAAATGATGGCAGAGCCCAGTATTTTTGACAAGTTCCAATTACCTGATCTGGATACAGAAGAATAAGGGTTAAAGCCTATTTTTTTAAGAAATCAATATAGAAATTCTCATCGATCCGAATTTTTGAAGTTTCGGAGGGTAGCCTTAATTTTTGCCATTCTTTGGATGGATTTAGCCATACTTCCCTGTCGTCCACAAAAAGTCTTACTGGAATAGTAAAGCCTTTCACCGTATTCTTATAACAATAACTGAGTATGCCGTTTTTATTTTTGTATTGAATAGCAGGTACCTTAGTAGTTCTTAAGTATTGATCAAAAAAACCTTTCAGATCCAGAGATGTTTGCTCAATGATATAATTCTCCAATTGTTCACTGCTGAGGGTTTGATGATAAAAAGTCTTATTGATTCCTCTGAGCAAGTCCCTGAATTGATCATCATTATTGATAATTTGTCGCAAGGTATGGATCATGGCGGCACCCTTGTAATACATATCATCCGATCCACGCTGGTTGACCTTATAGACGCCTGTGACCGGATCGGTATTTGAGATTCTTTCCCTGAGTCCAATTAAATACTTGTTGCCCGATGCTGAGCCAAAGTGGTAGTCCAGATACAAGACTTCACTATAAGTTGTAAAACCTTCATGGATCCACATATCAGCCACATCATAATTTGTCAGGCTATTCGCAAACCATTCGTGACCTGATTCGTGAATGATGATAAAATCAAACTTTAAGCCTTCTCCGGTTAAGCTCAAATCACCCCCTAAATAACCATTTTCAAAACCATTGCCATAGGTCACTGAGCTTTGATGCTCCATCCCCAAATAGGGTGCCTCAACAAGTTTAAAACCATCTTCATAAAAGGGATAAGGTCCGAACCAGAATTCAAAAGCCTCCAACATTTTCGGAACCTGTGTGAATTGTTTTTTTGCTTTTTCTACATTATAGCTAAGTACGTAATAGTCAAGCTCCAGTGGGCCCTTTTCCCCTGCATAGGTTTCGTTAAAATGCACATAATCACCTGTATTTATATTGATGCCATAGCCATTGATAGGATTGATGACTTTCCATTGATAGGTATTGGTATTTGCATCATGACCGATCAACCTGCCATTTGCGACACTTACAAGAGGAGAGGGTGCTGATATGCTTATTTGCATACCTTGATCTGGTTCGTCATAAGGAATGTCTTTAGAAGGGAGCCAGGAGCTTGAACCCAACAATTGATTTGCATTGGCTAAAAAGGGTTTTTGGTTTTTATCTTTTTTCCAGATAAAACCGCCATCCCATGGAGGGTTGGAAGATTCAATAGGACTACCTTCAAATGCTATGCTTATTTCATGGATACTTCCCGGTTCCTGAGTCTTGTTCAATGTAACAAAATAGGCTGAAAATTCTTTCCTATAAGTAAGTGCTATACCCTCTTGCTCAATACCTGTGATTTTCATAGGTGCTTGCAGGTCTATTTGCAGCTCCGTTGGGCTTTGGATCACACGGTATCTGATGGTATTTTTACCCGAAATGGACTTATTTTCTATGTCGATATTGACCTCAATATCGTAATGTAAAAGATCCCACCAGGCCCTTTCTTTTGTGATGCTACCTCTCAAACTATCACTGCGTTCGAATGACTGGGCAACAGTAGTAAATGACAGCAGCACACAGCAAAGTAAACAGATATATATATTGTTTTTCATAGAATTGAATATGAAGACTAAAGATACTA
>CBDULU010000214.1:0-4421 GCA_965368155.1 uncultured Flavobacteriaceae bacterium | reverse complement strand
TACTGCTAAAGGATTCGGTTCATCTAATCCTATTGGAGATAACAAAACAAGAAAAGGAAGACAGCAAAACAGAAGAGTTGAAATCTTCTCTGAATACGCTGAAAGATAATCTAATCTTGTATTAGAAAAATTAAAACCATCCGTCATCCGACGGATGGTTTTTTTATGCAATAATGTTTACATTTGATCATGCAATCTTTTCTTTCGAAAGTAGTTTCTGAGGTATTAAAAAACGAATCGTCTTTGTCAGCGACAACCATTATTCTGCCTAATAAAAGGTCTGGATTGTTTTTAAAGAATATTCTTAAAACTCAACTTCAACAAACAACCTTCTTGCCAAAGATCATTAGTATTGAAGAATTTGTAAAAGATATTACAGGGTTTGAAGTGCTTGATACAGTGAGCCTCATATTTGAATTTTATGGGGTTTATAAGGCACATACCCCTAAGCAGGAAGCCGATACTTTTGAAAGTTTTTCCAAATGGGCTTCTATTCTCCTGCAGGATTTCAATGATCTTGACAGTAATCTTTTTGATACGGCAGCAATTCTCGCTTATCTCAGTGATACCAAAAGAATCGAGCAATGGCATCCTGGTGACACAGAAGAAAGTCCACTGGTAAAAAAATATCTCGCTTTTTTCAATAAAGTCATTATTTATCATTCGGCATTTACAGCACATTTAAGTACCAAAAAAGTGGGCTATCAGGGACTTGTTTACCGAACGGCGACCGAATCATTGACATCTTATAAAGAAAAACATCAAAACGAAAAATTCATTTTTGCCGCCTTCAATGCCTTGAATAAAGCAGAAGAAAAAATAATACAGGAATTACTTGAAGATAACCTGGCGTCTGTATATTGGGATCACGATGACTTTTATACGAAGTCAAACAATCAATCTGAACAATTTTTTAAGAAATACTTGAGGTCCTGGCCTTATTATATATCCAATGAGTTTCAATGGAAAGAAAACAATATCAATACCCCAAAAACCATTCATTTTCACGGACTACCAAAAAATATAAGTCAGATCAAACACGTGGGCTCCCTCCTAAAAGACCTGCAACAGAATGATGGAATCAAAGACACAGCAGTAATTCTAGGAAATGAGAAATTACTCCCCTCTTTATTGAATTCCATCCCAAAGGAAATTACCAAGGCGAATATTACAATGGGTTATGAACTGCAAAACGTAGCTCTAAATACTTTTTTTCAGTCCCTTTTTAAATTGCATATCAATCGATCTAAATGGAAAAAAGAGGGAACATTTTATTATAAAGATCTGATATCACTTCTTAATGATCCTTTTTTCAAAAGTCAATGGGTCGCCCATCAAGATGTCGAAAAACAGCTTAAAACAATTCTTTATACTGATCACACGATTTTCATTTCTGAAAATCAATTGATGGATCTTGTTGCTCCAATAGAAGATCTTTCGCGGCTATTTAAACTTATCTTTCTAGGATGGAACAATGATATGAATGTCATTATTGAGAAGATCATCAAAATCATTGACCACCTAAGGGGCACAAAAGAGCAAAATCAACTGCATCAGGAATACCTCTACAGATACTATAACATTTTTGTGCAGCTCTCTAACCTCAACAAAAATTTTGGGTTTATTGATAATCTGAATACGCTTTACCAGATCTTTCAACATATACTTAAAACTGAAAAGTTATCATTTCAAGGGGAACCTCTGGAGGGGCTTCAAATTATGGGGCTTCTTGAATCAAGAGGGCTAGATTTTAAGAATCTTATAATTACCTCAGTTAATGAAGGCTTTTTACCCGCCTCAGGCAGCAACAATTCTTTTATCCCTTTAGACATCAAGCTAGAGAAGAAAATCCCTACCTTTTTTGAAAAGGATGCTATTTTTTCTTACCACTTTTTTAGATTGCTGCATAGGGCAGAAAACATCTACTTGATTTACAACAATATCACTGATGATTTTGGGTCAGGTGAACCAAGTAGGTTTATTAGGCAGCTCAATGCTGCAAAGGCCTTAGGACAGTTGGATAATGTTAGGTTTAAGAAAAAAATCATCAATCCAAAATTGAATGCCTCACCCCTGACGCTAAACAGCATTATTAAAACAGATACAATAATGTCAAAGCTATTGAAGCTTTCCGAAAAAGGGTTTTCACCAAGCTCTCTTACCAATTATATTAGGAATCCTCTGGATTTTTATAAAAGAAGTGTTCTTGGAATCAAAGAATTCAAAGAAATTGAGGAAACCATCGCGGCAAATACTTTTGGAACCATTGTTCACGACACCTTAGAGCAACTTTATTTGCCTTTTCTCAATAAAACTTTAGACATTGGAGATCTAAAACAAATGATCATTTTGGTTGAAGATGAAGTTGCGCGTCAGTTTAACAAAAGCTACTCTTCAAAAGCGATCACTTCAGGAAAGAATTTTTTAGCTTTTGAGATTGCCAAACAATTTGTACTCAATTTTCTAAATTTTGAATTAAGAGAACTCCAACAAGGAAAAAAAATCAAGATCTTAGGTCTTGAAGTTCCTATCGAAATGCATCATCATGTAAATGGAATCGGTATGGACATAAAATTAAGAGGAAAGATTGATAGGATCGATCAAATCAACGGTGTTTATAGAATCATGGACTACAAGACTGGTAAGGTGACAAAAAGTCAACTTAAAATTAATGACTGGAGTCTTCTGAGTTCCAGTGAAAAATTTTCAAAGAGTTTTCAGGTTCTAACTTATGCCTATATGTATCTCAATCAGAATAAGCTATCGGTTAAGGAGGTTTCTATGGAGAGTGGTGTGGTTTCCTTTAAAAATTTAAAAGATGGCTTTATGGCCTTTAATGGAGGTCTGATAACAGAAGAAAGTATTTCGTACTTTATACTTGAACTCGATAAGTTGATTATGGAAATTTTTGACCTCAGTATTCCTTTTCAAGAGAAAGAATTACCCGTGTTTAATTATTAAATCAAATCCTTATTTTTGCCTTTATGAGAATAATTAAAAACATTGAAGTTCAGGGTAAACATCATCTCCCTATTTTAGCAGATCTCTTTTACCAGGAAAGTGCTTCTCCAAAAGACATCGTGATCTTCTGCCATGGTTATAAGGGTTATAAAGACTGGGGCGCCTGGAATCTAGTTGCCGAGGAATTTGCCAAACGGAACTTTTTTTTTCTTAAAATGAACTTTTCTCATAATGGTGGGACAAAAGAACAACCAATCGATTTTCCAGATCTAGAAGCCTTTGGACAAAACAACTATTTAAAAGAATTGGATGACCTGGGCTCAATTATTTCATGGCTTCACTCAGAAAATTCTTTTCATTCAGAAATAAATACTAAAAATATATCAGTTATTGGCCATTCAAGAGGAGGAGGAATTGTGGTTTTAAAGGCCGCTAGTGATCAGCGAATAACAAAAGTTATCTCATGGGCAGGAGTTTCAGATTTTGCCAGTAGATTTCCTGATGGTGAAACCCTTGAATTGTGGAAAAAAAATGGGATTGCCTACATCACGAATGCCAGAACGAATCAACAAATGCCTCATTACTTTCAGTTTTATACAAGCTTTAAATCAAATGAAGCAGCATTAACCATAAAAACAGCGGCTGAAGAACTTTCCATTCCTTATCTCATTGTTCATGGAAATATGGATGAAACGGTAGCTCTAAAAGAAGCCAAAAATCTTCATGCCTGGTATCCTAAAAGTCAACTTGAGGTCATTGAAGGTGCCAATCATTCTTTTGGAAGTGCACAGCCTTGGACCCAACACTCATTACCTTCGCATTTATCTCTTGCCGTTGAACGATCTTTAGATTTTATAGCTAATTAAATAGCTTTATTTCAATAAGTTAAAATAATTTCAATCTCTTTTTATGATATTGATGTTAACCATGACATGGCATTTGTTACCAATGCATATACTTATAGTAATTATTTGAATAAAATATAAACGAAAGAGTATTTTGGATGTATTGATTCTCTTTTTGAAGAGATTCGCAAAAGAGGGCCAGTAAAATTGGCCCTTTTTATATTTTAGTAGAATCCCTTTTCGTAACTTTATATGGCTTGTTTAACCCCCAAATACAAACCTATGAGACTTCTTAAATTATTATCAATGTATTTGTTGATCAGTCTTTTGTCTATCAACAACTTAGAAGCACAATTACTTAAAAAACTCAAAAAAAGAGTTCAGGAAGCCACTGAAGATGTGATTGCAGAAAAAGCCGCCCAAAAAGCTGAGCAGGAAACTGGAAAAGCTTTGGATAGTTTATTGGAGATTGATCCAGATTACCAAGCAAATTATCAAGAACAACTCAATCAGATGATGATTAGTGGCAGTGAGGACATACCCATAGAGGAATCCTATGCTTTCGACACAAGCGTAACTTATGAATTAACGATGATAGAAAATGATAAACCCTCT
>CBDULU010000213.1:0-4430 GCA_965368155.1 uncultured Flavobacteriaceae bacterium | reverse complement strand
ACAGTCTTAATTATTTCTACTTCCATGTTGAAAATGATGAAGACACTCATCCTGAAATAATGAACCCAATAGATGTTCATGGAATAATTTTGAGAACAGGTTTGTATCAAAAGTTCTCAAAGGACAGAGCTATTCAAATCTTTTTCGCTCCAAGATTGATGACTGATTTTAATAATATCAATGCAGATCATTTTCAAATGGGCGGGCTGGTTCTCTATGAGAAAAAGTTTCGGGAAGGCTTAAAAATGGGATTTGGCGCCATGTATAATCAGGAATTCTTTGGGCCTAATTTGGTCCCCTTGGTCAATGTCGATTGGCAAATTTCAGAAAGATGGTCTGTAACAGGATTATTCCCAATTTATGGTAAGGTAAAATACAAAGTCAACGAAAGGTTTAGTACCGGATGGAGTCATTTTGGATTGATTACAACCTACAGATTAGGTGATCCGGCGTATGAAGGAGACTATATAGAGAGAAAAAGCATAGATGAATCTTTATTCGCGAGATATCAACTTTTTGGGAACATATACCTGGAAGGAAGATTTGGATATGCCTTGGGTCGCAGTTACGCGCAATATGAGGCGGATCAAAAAGTGGATTTTAGCATTCCACTTATTAGTTTTGGTGATAACAGGACACAAAAAAACATATCATTTCACGATGGCTTAATTGCCAGTATAAGATTTATATATAACGTTCCCATAGAGAATAACAAAAAGTAATTTTCAACCAAAAGGACAATAATTGAAAATATTTGGCCCGATAATTGTCAGATTATGATAAAACCAATAATTATGAAAAAACGATACACTTTAATTCTACTAGCTTTAATTTTGATTTCATGTGAGGGTTCAGTTGGCCCTCCGGGTCCTCCAGGCCCCCAAGGACTGCCAGGTGCTGATGGTTCAGGTTTACTTGGACAGGTTTTTGAAGTAGCAGCAGATTTGAATGCCGGAACCAATTTTGAATATTTTGTAGAGATTCCTTCAGAAATAGAAGTGTTCGACAGCGATGTTGTGATGGTGTACAGACTTATGGGTGTATTTGAAGGTAGCGATATATGGGAACCTCTTCCTCAAACCATTTTCAGAGATAGCGGTATTCTTTTATATGGCTTTGATTATACCTTATTCGATGTGAGATTATTTTTAGATGGAGATGCTGATTTTAGCAGATTGGATCGGGATGATACAGATGATCTTATCTATAGAATCGCAATAATTCCAGCTGACTTTGCCAAGGATATAGATGTTAAAAAAATGAGTAAGGTCATGGAAGTTTTGAAGATCAAAGATGTGAAACGTGTTAATTAATTAAAAGTAGTTTAAGTGCTATAGTGAATTAATTAGACTGATTATAAGTTACAAGCCCGTCCAAACAATTGGATGGGTTTTTTTGTTTTTGAGTAGATAAAAGATGTTGATTATAGGTTTATACAAAAAATAATATGGTTACTTTTAATGTTTTAAACTTGACTTGTCATACAATGAGTCTTAAAATATAAACCTCTTGGTTAGAATGACCGGTGGTCCTATTTTTATATAATAGTTCAATTCTTATGAAAAAATTATCCCTTTTTGTCCTGGTATTTCAGATGATGCTTTTGTCATCCTGCAATCAAGCTAAAGAAAAAACCGCTACTGATATCAGCAGCGAATCTGAAAATCTACCCAAAGTTGCTATTGCAGGAATTGCTATAGAATCAAGTACTTTTTCACCGGCCCGAACGCATGAAGAAGCATTTCACGCAAGGGTTGGAGATCCCGTTTTAGATTATTATCCATTTATGGCAAAAGATTCCATGGATCGAAACAGGGCAGAATGGTTCCCTACCATAACGGGGCATGCTTTACCAGGAGGAAGCGTCACCAGAGAGGCTTATGAATCTTTATTGACAAAAACGCTGGAGATGTTAAAAACCAACCTGCCTTATGATGGCTTGTTTTTGGATATACATGGGGCGATGAGTGTTGTTGGACTTGATGATGCCGAAGGGGATTTTATAGCGCGTATCAGGGAAGTAGTAGGATATCAAACTTTGATTTCTACCTCAATGGATCTGCATGGAAATGTTTCAAAAAAGCTGGCCGAAGAAAGTGATCTGATCACTTGTTATAGAATGGCACCTCATGAAGATGCCATGGAATCAAAGAAGCGGGCTCTTGAAAACTTGCTGGATCGCCTTGAAAATGGGAAAGGAAAACCACAGTTTAAGGCCTGGATTCCTGTCCCCATATTATTGCCAGGCGAAAAGACAAGTACCAGAATAGAGCCCGGTAAAAGTTTATATGCAAAAGTCGACCCAATTACAAAAAGAGAAGGAATCATTGATGCTGCCATATGGATCGGATACGCTTGGGCGGATGAGCCCAGGAATCACGCTGTTGTGATGGTGACGGGTGATGATCAAGAAGCTGTGACCACAGCCGCCGAAGAGTTGGCCAACAGTTTTTGGGAAGTGAGAAATGAGTTTGTTTTTGTGGCTCCAACCGCTTCGCTCGAAGAGAGTCTTGAGCTTGCTATTTCCAGTAAAAAACAACCTTATATTATCAGCGATATGGGTGATAACCCTACAGCCGGTGGCGCCGGAGATGTAACCTGGACCTTACAGGAAATTCTTAAAAGACCGGAATTTAAATCAGGCACAGGAAAAACACTCATCTATGCATCAATTCCAGGACCTGAATTGGTGGAATTGGCATTGAAAGCAGGAGTAGGAGCTGAAGTTGAAGGATTTGTAGGAGCGGCAGTTGACAATAGATTTGCTCCACCCATAAAATTAAAAGGAATTGTTACTGCCATTGAAAAAGGCGATAAGAATGCTGAAATCGAAGTAGTAGTTAAGGTAGGGAGTGTGTCAGTAATCGTTACTAAAAAAAGAAAGCCTTATCACAGGGAAAAGGATTTTACACGTTTAGGCCTGGACCCAAGAAAGGCAGATATTCTGGTTGTAAAAATTGGTTATTTGGTTCCTGAACTCTATGATATGAGAGCTGACTGGATCATGGCTTTGACCCCTGGAGGAGTTGATCAAGATCTTGAAAGATTGGAATATAAACGTATCAGACGACCTATGTTCCCTTTAGATAAAAATATGGAACTTCCAGATTTAACAACCAGACTGATAGATGTATCAGGGCAATTGGAATCTAAATAGTGACATTGTAACCATTAGAAATAAATATACCAGTTGCCTAAAGACAACTGGTACGCGGGGAAAAAATAAGCGACTTGTTTTCTAACGTAGCTTTTGGTTTTCAACTTCGATAATGACCTATTGTATGCTGAATAGCAGCATATCATGTGCTTTTAGTATCGATATCTTAATAAGATGCTTATAACCTTGATTCAAATTTCTGAGCAGACTTAGGTTTTAACTCATTTCTTCGAATTCTGTTCTCGATCTTTTTTAAGAAATTCTTGATTTCTTCTCTATTGGGTGAATGTAATTGTATCATAGCAACTGTGTTTATGCCTTAGTGTAAACCAAGTGTTAAAGTCAGCATGATTTACGTAAAAAAAATCACTTTTATAAAAAGCAGTATAAAATTCACTGAATCATTACATTGTACAATCACTTATTTTGTCAATTACCTTTCTCCTGGGTCTTCCTTACTTTCAATTTCAAGTTTTGTAAGGTTCGTTTCTAATTCAAGAAGAAAAATTTTTAGCTCCAGGGAATGGATGAGCAAATCCTTATACTTTACCTTTTTCATAGATAGTAAAATTCTTTTTTTGTTGTTTTATCACGAGGATAATCGAATATAGCAATTCATTATTTATAACGTTAGGATTGTAATATTAGTATGATAAATACAAAGATCCTTATCAATTTTTTAGGGGATATTCATCTCAATGAAGAACATGGGTAAAGGAAAGAATGATTTGTGCTAATGCTAATAATTTTAGATTTTAATCTAAATGGCAGATCATCAAGCTATTTATTCGACAAATTGAATCATGAACAATAGAATTTTAATTCATAATTGTCGAACTAAAAAAATGGTTACCTTTCCTTTTTTTAAAATTAGCTTACAATCGAAATTCAATTGATCATATGAGACATTTTTTACGGATCCTTGTGTTTACCCTGTTTCCTCTTTTGGGATTTTCACAGGATATATCAAAGCTTACGAACTTGAATGATGATATTGCAGAAACGTCAGGCCTGATATTTTTTGATAACAGATTAATCACACATAATGATTCGGGAGGGATGAATGCTTTGTACGAGATCAATGAATCCAATGGCAATATTAACAGGACCGTGACCATACAGAATGCCACTAATAAGGATTGGGAGGATATTTGTGCCGATGATGATTATATCTATATTGGCGATTTTGGCAATAACAATGGCAACAGAACCGACCTTAGGATCTATAAGGTGTTGAAATCGGATTATCTTAGCTCAGAGCAGGTGAATGCCG
>CBDULU010000212.1:0-4465 GCA_965368155.1 uncultured Flavobacteriaceae bacterium | reverse complement strand
ATTGATTGCATATGTGTTTTTTTGGAAGTGCAAAAGTAATCCTTTATTTTGATTGTCAGGCCATTTGCTCAAATAATAATTGCATCAAATTATTCCGATTATCCTTAATAAGTTTCTTGATAAAAAAGATTTTTTTTAAGCTGGAAATGAATGGATAACATTATTTTTATCCACTGATTTTTATGATAAATTATGGATCTTTCTAAAGTAAAAATGGTGGTGACCGATATGGATGGCACCTTACTCAATTCAAATAGTGAAGTCAGTGAGCGGTTTTTTGAATTATACGAGGCGCTCAAATCCCACCAAATTCATTTTGTTGCGGCCAGTGGAAGACAATACAATAGCATACAGGAGAAACTAAGTAGGATTTCAGAAGAGATTACCATTGTCGCTGAAAACGGAAGTTATGTAAAACATGGAAATACCGAGCTTGGATCGATACTGCTCTCTACAGAACATATCAAATTGTTGCTGCCAATTGTAAGAGAAGTCAAAGGTCTTTATACTGTACTATGTGGTAAAAAATCGGCTTATATTGAGCAAAAGGAAGAGAAGTTTAAAAACATGCTACAGGAATATTATACCAAATTTGATGTCATAGATGATTTGATGGATCTACCTGATGATGATTTTTTTAAGGTAGCCATCTATCATTTTGAAAGTTCTGAAACCTATATCTATCCTGTTGTAAAACATCTTGAAGGAATTTTACAGATCAAAGTATCAGGAAGTAATTGGGTTGACATTGCAGATCTGACTGCGAATAAAGGCCGTGCGATTCAAATGCTTCAGCAGAAATACGGAATATCTAAAGAAGAAACCATGGTTTTTGGCGATTATAACAATGATTTGGAAATGATCGATCAGGCATTTTTTAGTTATGCCATGGCCAATGCACATGACAATGTTAAAAAAGCCGCCAGATTTCATACGTCAAGCAATAATGAAGCAGGTGTTGAAGTCATATTACAGGAACTGATCAAGGCCAAAAATCAACAAATCAAGCCTTAACTTTTTTGTCCGGGTTTCAGGGTATCAAGAATATCATCCTTGATCCTTGTAGGCTTGAGTGTTTGGGCATCTATCAAGCACCAGGTAGAAGCTGCTTTTAAACAAAGGGTCTCTCCTTTATAAATTTCCACATGACGTACTGATTTGGCTCCTCTTGAATGGCCAACCCATGTAATTAAGGTAAGCTCGTCATGTAAAACTGCTTGACTCAAATAATCCAGTTCATGGCGAAGCACCACCCAAAAATATTTTTCGTTCAAACTCCTGGACGATAGTTTATTCCAGTGCCTATCAGAGATATCATTGACCCATTGCAGATAAACTACATTATTGACATGTAAAAGTTCATCAATATCTTTCTCTGCAACCTTTAATGTATATGAATATGGAACAGTATTTGGTCTGTTATCTTGCATCAGATCATTTATGTCTTTCTTTTAACACTTTTTCTACATCCTTTAGGGTATATCCTTTGGCCTGTAACAAAATTAAGTAATGAAACAACAGATCGGCAGATTCATCCAAGAATAATTTTTCATTGTCATCTTTTGACTCAATCACAACTTCTACAGCCTCCTCTCCCACTTTCTGGGCGATTTTATTGATTCCCTTTTTAAACAAAGAGGCGACATATGAAGATTCCGACGGGTTGTTTTTTCGGCTTGTGATGACATTCTCAAGGGTACTTAAAAAACCGAACTGTGATGTGTTGGGTTCTGCCCAACAGGTATCCGTTCCTTTATGACAGGTTGGTCCCTCTGGTTTCACCTTGATCAAAAGCGTATCTTGATCACAGTCATTTTTAATATCGATCAGATTCAAAAAATGTCCACTTTCTTCTCCTTTGGTCCAAAGGCGTTGTTTGCTTCTGCTAAAAAAAGTAACCTTCTTTGTTGCCAGCGTCTTCTCATAGGCCTCCTTATTCATATAGCCCAACATCAAAACAGTCTTTGTTTGTTCGTCTTGAATAATTGCCGGTATGAGCCCTGTGTTTTGATCAAATTTTATAGTCATAATCTTACGTTTATTCCTTGATTTCTAAGTGTTGATTTTAGCGTCTTAATCTCAATTTCTTTATAATGGAACACACTTGCAGCAAGTGCCGCATCTGCTTTCCCTTCTTTAAAAGTATCACAAAAATGTTGCATATTGCCTGCTCCACCACTTGCTATGATGGGCACTTTGACCATTTCTGACAGCTTCTTTAAAGTTTCGTTGGCAAAACCATTTTTGGTACCATCGTGATCCATAGAGGTAAAAAGGATTTCTCCTGCTCCAAGTTCCACTGCTTCCCTGACCCAATCAAAAAGATCTAATTCAGTTTGAACGCGCCCTCCAACAAGAAATACCTTCCATTGCTGATCGATCAATTTGGCATCTACGGCCACTACGATACACTGGCTTCCAAATTTATTAGCGAGCTCCTTGATCAAAGCAGGGTTTTTGACCGCCGAGGAATTAATTGAAATTTTATCGGCTCCAGCCCGCAATAACATATTGACATCCTCCACACTAGAAATACCCCCTCCAACGGTAAAGGGAATATTTACTTTTCTGGCTACTTTTTCTACGAGTTCAACAAGGGTTTTCCGTTTTTCTTTTGTCGCAGTGATGTCAAGGAAAACCAATTCATCTGCCCCTTCTCTTGAGTATCTATCGGCCAGTTCTACCGGATCTCCTGCATCCTGAAGCCCGACAAAATTGACGCCTTTGACCGTTCTTCCGTCTTTTATGTCCAAACAGGGTATGATTCGTTTACTTACCATTAGATTTTTAACTATTATCTTTTAAAACTCACTTTTCCAAAACATATTCATGCAGGTAACACGTATAGTTAGGAACTCAACACAAATTGTTCCAATTGTTCCAAACTTATTCTCTGCTCATAAATGGCCTTACCAATAATGGTACCTTCACAACCCATTTCTGCAAGTTTTGGCAATTCATCAAAATGAGAGATGCCTCCCGACGCGATCAAATTGACGCCCGGAACCTCTTCTAAAATTCTTTTATACAAGTCAAAAGAAGGCCCTTCAAGCATGCCGTCTTTTGATATATCGGTACAGATCACATAACTGACGCCTTCTTTTTTGTAGGATGCTATAAAAGGAATCAAATCCTCCTGAGACGCCTCCATCCAACCGGAAATGGCTACTTTTTCATCCTGGGCATCTGCACCAAGTATGATCTTGTTGGCCCCATAGGTTTTTAACCAACCTTTAAAGATATCAGGATCCTTTACAGCGATACTTCCTCCTGTAATTTGTTTGGCACCACTTTCAAATGCAATATGTAAATCCTTATCAGACTTTAGGCCTCCTCCAAAATCAATTTGCAAACTTGTCTTGGAAGCGATATCCTCCAGTACTTTATAATTGACGATATGCTGACTCTTGGCTCCATCCAGGTCCACCAGGTGAAGATATTGTATCCCAACACCTTCAAAGGCCTTAGCGACTTCTAAGGGATGTTCATTATAAATCTTTTTTGTAGCGTAGTCACCTTTTGAGAGCCTCACACATTTCCCATCAATAATATCAATAGCAGGAATTATCCTCATCTTATACAGCCTTTATAAAATTCTTTAATATTTGTTCTCCTATATCTCCACTTTTCTCAGGGTGAAACTGACATGCATAGAAGTTGTCTTTTTTAATGGCGCCCGAATACTTGATGCCATAATCGGTATTTGCTATGGAGAATTCATTTTCAGGTACATAATAACTATGCACATAATAGACATATGATGATGCTTCCACCTTGTCAAAAAGATGTCCCTTTAGGTCAATGATCTGGTTCCATCCAATATGCGGTACTTTAAGATCAACCTGAAACTTTTTAACTTCTATCGGGAAGATCCCAAGGCAATCCGTATCATTTTCTTCTGAGTGCTCACACATCAACTGCATTCCCAAACAGATGCCTAAAACAGGCTGTTTTAACGCAGGGATCACTTTTTCCAGTCCATACTTTTTAATTTCCTTCATGGCGCTTTTTGCCTCGCCTACCCCCGGAAAGATCACCTTATCAGCATTTATGATCACTTGAGGATCGTTCGAACATACAGCCTCGTAGCCCAATCTCTCCAGCGCAAACTGAACCGATTTTACATTTCCGGCACCGTAATCTATGACAACAATATTCATCCTATAATAATCCTTTTGTACTCGGTAAAATCATTTTATCAGCATCCCGCTTAACAGCTACCTTAATTGCCTTAGCAAAAGCTTTGAAAATAGCTTCGATTTTATGGTGTTCATTTTGTCCTTCTGCCTTAATATTCAGATTGGCCTTGGCTCCATCTGTAAAAGATTTGAAGAAGTGATAGAACATTTCAGTAGGCATGTCGCCGATTTTTTCACGTTTGAATTCTGCCTCCCACACCAGCCAGTTCCTACCTCCAAAATCTATGGCTACCTGAGCCAGGCAATCATCCATGGGCAAAGTAAAA
>CBDULU010000211.1:0-4478 GCA_965368155.1 uncultured Flavobacteriaceae bacterium | reverse complement strand
TTTTTTGTACAATTTTGAGATGGCAAGGATAACGCTCTATCAGCTCTACCACCTTATCCATCGCTTGCTCAGGAAGGTATTTTTGGAGAATTTCTTTTTTCGTTTCCAATCAATCGTTACTTTTTGGTTGCAAAAATTCGCCCTAGGGAGTTGAATTGGATACTTGCAACACTTTTCCATTAAACACTTTACTTCCTTCCAGCGCAAAATCTGAGATATAATTTGCCATATCTGCAGCGGTTACGGGAGCCTCATAATCAGGAAATGCCTCTTTGAGCATTTCAGTCTGCACCGCGCCAAGGGCCAAGGCATTAAATGAAACACCTCTTTCTTTATACTCTTCTGCCAGCAGCTCCATCAAGGTGATAACAGCTCCTTTTGACGAACTATAAGCGGCAAGACCAGCAAATTTCATACTTCCCTGAATGCCTCCCATGCTACTAATGGTAACAACATGAGTTCCTTCAATGAAAAATGGATCCAGCCTTCTGCTAAGTTCCGCAACAGCGAAAACATTGACCTGATATATCCTCTGAAAATCATCCACTGTCGTTTCCTTAAAAGGTTTATGAAGTAAGGCTCCGGCGTTATGGATCACAATATCCACTGCTCCCCAATTCTCGTTTACAAACCCTACCACCTTATCAATGCCGGGTTCTTTAGTAATATCAGTCTCTACAGCATTCAAATGCTCATGAACAGATGCCAGTTTTTTAAGACCACTTGTATTTCTACTTAAGGCAAGCACATGATGACCTCTATCTATAAACTGCTTGACCAGCTCCAATCCTATACCCCTGCTGGCACCGGTTACCAAAATTCTTTTTGAACTCATTTAATGTAGGTTTAACTTTTGTTCTATACGGGTAAAATAAACGATCAAAAATATGAAATTTTTAAGCACCATCATTTTATTACCGCTTTCTTCTTTACTGCTTGGACACGCTATTAATTTATTTTTTTGGCAAACTATAGGGATGTCAATACATGGGCTGATCGTTAAAACGATCCAAAGGACGGGAAGTTATTCTTCAAAAATAATATGCTGATAGGCACCCATATCAGGAGAGACAACCCGATTAATCCCGAGTAGATCAAAAGGTATTAACTGAGCAGCCGATAGATCCGCATTAGCCTTGGCATCAGACATATCACCAATGAGAAATTCGTTTTTATTCACATCTTTAAAGTCTGGCTCTCCGTTAAAAATATTATCCTCGTACTTATCCATATCGTCAAAATCGTATAGTGGATCACCCGCTACATTCCCTCCTAAATTTGAAAAACGCAATAAATTATTTTTAAATTTAAAATTAAAAGCCGCCTGCTCATTCTTTTGAAGCAGGAATTCATTACTTTGATTTCCTTCAATGATGCAATTTGTAAAGTTTGCCGCCAACAAATCGTTAACAACCACTGCTCCAGAACCACTGCTCCCACTTGATGATTGAAAATTATTCACCAGTACAGCAGGGAATTCTCTAATATTCCCAGACCAATAGTTGGCAAAAGTGGCATGCGTAAAATTATAAGTGCCGCCATAGGTACAAGCAAGAGCAGACTGTCCGTTGTTTCCTATGACCAGATTCGACCCGGTAATATTCGCAGCACGAGCCAACAAACCAAAGTTACTGGTATTATAAATCTCTGAATTTTGAATTGTAAGAGTGGGTTCAGTTGCACTACCAATTGTATCGACTATAATCCCGATGATATTATTTTTGATCAAAGCATGGTTGATACGGTGCTCCTTACTACCTGCCTTTAACCAGATCGTACCCCATTGACCAGCGATGTTTTCATAAAATGGTTCCAGCCTGTCTCCTTGAATGATTACTTTTTCATCTAAGGTTCCGTTGATCTTAAGGGAGCCGCTTTTTTCGACCAGAAGTCCAGAATCTTCATGAAAATGTATTCTTGCTCCTTTCTCTATGGTAAGCGTTTGACCAATATTCACCCCAACATAGCCATAAACTACATAGGGCTTTTCATTGGTCCAGGTCGCATTGCCCTCCAGATAAAATCCATCCACTAGGATTTCTTCTCCTTCCTCATCAATACCCCAAACGATCTTTTCCTTTATCCCATCAGCATCTCTTTGTGGAAACAAAAAATAAGCGTCCTGAACAAGAGTGATCAGTTTTATTTCCTGCTCATTATCTCCTTGGTCAAAAATGACCTCATCAACATAAAGAGGATCGGTCACCTTCGTATAATCTATAGTGGCTTCAACAAAGACATAAATACTGTCTTTGGGCAAGATGTCAACATTTTCAAATGATTTTCCCGGCTCACCATTTACATTGAGCCTGTAAAACGACTGTTGACCCTTAGCTAATCTAATGCTTGGAATACTGATATGCTCATTACTTTTGTTATACACCTTAAAGGTTCTGGTACTTGAACTCGTATTGGTAAAAACGGTATCCAGAAATACTGTGTCCTTGGAGAATTCCAACTCACCCGTACTTGGGCTGGTCTCAAAAATATCGTCATTGCAAGACTGCAGGGTTATTATAGCGATAAGTATCAAAGACAGGTAACGAAGCATAGCCAATTATTTTTCAATCAATTTGATTTCAAAAACCTTATTCCAGTTCTTTCCGGTTACAAACAAACGGTCATTTTCCTGATCATAGGCGATACCATTTAACACATTGTCTTCGCCTTTTTGACCCGCCTTGGCCTGAAGGCCCTTTAAGCTCACAATACCTTCTATGGCTCCATTTGAGGGTTCTACAATTAAAATCGAATTCTGTTGCCAAATATTTGCGTAGACCTTTCCATTGACAAACTCTAGTTCATTCAATTTTTCAGCTTTCCTTTTATTCGTATAGGTCTCTATATAGGAAACCTCCTTAAGGCTTTCAGGGTCCAACAACCACATGCGCTCTGATCCATCAGTTTTAACAAGGTATTCATTATTATGGGTCAAGCCCCATCCTTCCTTACTTTGACCATATTCAAATGATTTTTCTAACTTGAAGCTTTCCAGATCATATATAAAGCCTACTTTTTTTCTCCAAGTCAATTGATATATCTTACCGTCTTTGATGGTCATGCCTTCACCAAAATACTGTCTGTCAAGATCAATCTTCTGCAATACTTTGCCAGTTTCAATCTCAACCTTTCTAAGTGAGGATTTCCCATTCTGTCCTGTACTTTCATAAAAGTAGCCATCGTGATACACAAAACCTTGGGTAAAAGCCTGGTCATCATGAGGAAATTCATTGACGACCTCATAAGTAAAAACCTCTGGGGCCTTGTCATTTAAGAAGTAAATTGTATTGTTCAATTTTTTGCTTGTACCATCAAAGTATATGACTGCTGACAAGGCTTGCTTTCCTAATTTATAGGCCTTGATATCCAAGGCCTCATGATCCTCGACCAAGGTCCCGTTTAAAAAATACTGCACAGAATCAATAGGGTTCCCTTTTTTATCTTTTACGCTAATCTTTAAGGGTTTATCTATCTGAATAGTTTTAGGAGACTCTAACTGTAATTGGTATTTATTTCCACAAGCATTGAGAATAAGAAGGAATGCCAACGTTAGAATGGAAGCAATTTTATTCATATTATTATTTTTTGTTTAAAATAACTAAAATAATGTTTGATTTTTAAAAATATTATTTAAATTTGCACTCTCAAATTCGGCAGGTGCTGAATGTTCTTTTTAAAAGAAGCGAAAGTATAAAATTTAAATGAGTTAACGATGAGAAAAGGAATACATCCAGAAAATTATAGAATGGTAGCTTTCAAAGACATGTCTAACGGAGATGTTTTTTTAACAAAATCGACTGCCAATTCAAGAGAAAGTATTGATGTTGAAGGTGTTGAATATCCATTGATCAAATTGGAGATCTCTCGTACTTCTCACCCATACTATACAGGAAAAATGAAATTGGTTGATACAGCTGGTCGAATTGACAAGTTCAAATCTAAATACGCCAAATTCAAAAAATAAGAATTTATTTCTTTATACATTTTATCATAAAAAGCCCTTTTTTCATCAAAAGGGCTTTTTTTTATTCATGGTATACCATGAATTTTATCAACAATTCCGGGTATATTTATCAACTTTATTAGGATAAGATACTTTTATTTTTAACTTTGTTTTAAGATTAGTTCTAAGCCTTTGGCAAAGTAATTGATTTACCCCTTGTAATAACTCCCCTCAAATAACGTTAGTTAATAATAGATTGAATCTAATTATTCAGTTTGTAGACTGTTTAAACTAAAAAGAACCATGGAGATAAGCGAGGTAAAAGTAAGAAATGAATTTTTTGTGTCTGCACTCTTTATTGAGAGCACGATAACAGATTATTTGTCAAAAAAGCTAAATATCACAGATAGCATAAATTCTGAATTTCTTGGAAATCATGATAAGTCCCTTTCTTTTAATCAAAAGATGGATGCACTTATGGACTCTGTAGATTTCTCAATCATCGATCAAAGTAAATTGTCTGTGTTCAGAGAAA
>CBDULU010000210.1:0-4480 GCA_965368155.1 uncultured Flavobacteriaceae bacterium | reverse complement strand
TATGGTTTATACCTGATATTGATTAAAAATCTGACAAAAAAATACCATGCAATTACCCTGGCCAAATGGCTGTATCTTTTTGGTTTGATCATGGTAATTCCTTTTGGAATTTCTGAATTTAGTACCGTAGATTGGCATACAATGCCATTACCAATCCTCTACAGAGTAGGGTTTATCATTGTATTTACGTCTTTTATGACTTATATGTTCAACCTTTTTGCCATTAAAGAGCTGAAGCCTACCACCTTGAGTATCTTTATTTATTTACAACCCGTAATCGCAAGCAGCTATGCACTTTTTGTAGGGAGTGATTCATTGAATGTGATCAAAGTGGCAGCCACAGTACTTATTTTTATAGGGGTTTATTTGGTTACACGCAAGCCGAAGGAATCCTTGAATTAAGATGATTATAATGTTTCCCCACATAAGGGAAAGATATTTTTATTGCTAACTTTGCTGAAATTTAAAGCAACCCTATGATAAAATCCATGACCGGATACGGCAAATCAATAATTCAACTGGAAACAAAAAAGATCAGTCTCGAGATAAAATCACTGAACAGTAAAAATCTTGATATAAATACAAGGTTCCCTGGGGTTTATAAAGAAAAGGAAATTGATGTAAGAAAACTGATCGCGAATAATTTGGTTAGAGGAAAGGTAGATATGTCGTTTTATATTGAATCAACTACAGTAGAAACCTCAACCAAAATCAATAAAGAAATTGTAGCCAATTATATTAAACAATTAGAAGAGATACATAAGGAAACGGATATTCTATCTATTGCCATGAGATTGCCCGATGTATTGAAAACCGAAAGAGAGGAATTAGATCCGGAAGAGTGGGGTAAGATAGAGACGGGAATTTTGGAAGCTATTGAAAGTTTGCAGGAATACCGCTTGTCTGAGGGAATAGAGTTACGCAATGATTTTGAAGATCGGATAAAGACTTTACAAAGGAAGTTGGAAGAGGTCATTGATCTTGATTGAAAAAGTCAATCAAAGAATTAGAACAGAATGTAGATGAGAACCGATTTGAACAAGAGCTGATCTACTATCTTGAAAAACTCGATATTACAGAGGAAAAAGTAAGACTTACCAATCATCTAAGCTACTTTTTACAGGAGCTGGATGTAAAAGTATCCAATGGTAAGAAGCTGGGTTTTATCTCTCAGGAAATAGGGAGAGAAATAAATACCATAGGTTCCAAGGCAAATTTTGCTCCAATGCAAAAAGTAGTGGTTGAGATGAAAGATGAATTGGAAAAGATCAAAGAGCAATTGCTAAACGTTTTATAGCATGAATAAAGAAAAAGGAAAGCTGATCGTATTTTCAGCTCCGTCAGGTTCGGGTAAAACAACGATTGTACACCACTTGCTTAAACAGGAAAAGCTCAATCTTGATTTTTCAATATCTGCAACATCAAGAGACAAAAGAGGACAGGAAGTCGATGGAAAGGATTATTACTTTATAAGCCTTGAAGAGTTTAAGGCACATATTGATCAGGATGATTTTGTTGAATGGGAAGAGGTCTACCGTAATAATTTTTATGGTACATTAAAGTCTGAGGTAGAACGGATATGGTCTGAAGGAAAACACGCCATTTTTGACATTGATGTGGTAGGAGGTTTAAGAATTAAAGAGAAATTTCCAGAAAAAACCTTGGCTGTTTTCGTTAAAACACCCTCGATTGAGATCATGGAAAAGCGCTTAAGATCAAGAGAAACAGATTCAGAAGAAAAGATTCAGGAAAGAATAGCAAAGGCTGAAAAGGAACTGTCCTATGCCGAGGAATTTGACATCATTTTGGTGAATGATGATCTGAATACAGCTAAGAAGGAGGCAGAGAAATTGGTCCAAAAATTCACTTCGTAGAAGCTTTAAATACATCAATATGAAAATTGGTCTTTTCTTTGGAAGCTATAATCCGATTCATGTCGGCCATTTGATTATTGCCAATCATATGGTCGAATATTCAGACTTGGATGAAGTATGGTTGGTCGTAACTCCGCATAATCCATTTAAAAAGAAAAGTTCCTTACTCGAAGATCATCATCGTTTTCAACTTGTGCTGAGAGCTACAGAAGATTATCCAAAATTAAAGCCGAGTAATATTGAATTTGGTCTTCCTCAGCCAAATTATACGATCAATACCCTAGTGCATTTAGAGGAGAAATACCCCCAACATCATTTTAACCTGATCATGGGTCTGGACAATTTGTATTCTTTTCCAAAATGGAAAAATTATGAAAAGATTCTGGACGAGCATGAACTTTATGTATACCCTAGAATTTCCAAGGATAAGTCTAGTCCTGATCTTCTAAGTCATAAAAATGTGCATGTCATTGAAGCTCCCATTGTTGAGATTTCATCGACCTTTATCAGAAAAGGGATCAAGGAGAGAAAAAACGTAAGAGCACTTATGCCTCACAATGCTTGGATTTATTTGGATGAAATGAATTTTTACAAGTAAAAAAAGACATTTTAATTTAGGCTTCAGAAGCATATCCGGAGAATAAGAGAGAACTTAAAAACATTGTATATTTGTCTTGAAATTCTTGTCATGGAGAAAACTAAAAGAGAAAAAATAAAAGAGAAATTAACCTTTAAGTATCGTTTTGTTGTTTTAAACGAGGATACTTTTGAGGAGCGATTTTCCTTCAAGCTCAACCGTTTGAATGCATTTGTTCTTGGGGCCATTTTTTCAATCATTCTGATCAGTCTTACCATTCTCTTTATCACCGTTACTCCCTTAAAGGAATACATTCAGGGCTATTCATCTACTGAATTGCAAAAAGAAACCACAAATTTGTCTTATAAAGTTGACTCCCTGAACCAGGCACTGTCAGTAAATGATCTTTATATAGAGAATATCCAACAGGTACTCAAAGGAGAAATTAAAAGAGTAACCTTCAATAAAGACTCGGTTTTAAGGCAATTTCAAATAGATGAGATTGACTTTGCTCCTTCTCCTGTAGATTCCACGTTTCGAGAGGAAGTAGAACAAATGGACAGGTTCAGTGTCTTTCAACAAGCTGAAAAAAATACAGATATTGTTTTTTCATCTCCAATTAAGGGGCAAATTACCCAACATTATGATGATCAGGAAAAACATTTTGCGGTGGATATTGCGGTAGAAGAGGATACTCCTGTGAAAGCAGTCGCAGATGGCACCGTTATTTTTAAAGGATTTACAGCTGATACAGGTTATGTCATATTGATTGAACACGGACAGGGTTTTACGTCAATATATAAGCACAACGCATCTATTTACAAGGAGCAGGGGGAATTAGTGAAAACCGGAGAAGTTATTGCAAGTGCGGGTTCCACAGGAGCTTTCTCAACAGGTGCTCATCTGCATTTTGAACTTTGGAATGATGGGTATCCCGTAAATCCTACCAATTATATTAATTTTGATTAAACCAGTTTTCTGGGTGACTATTAATAAGATTTTCAATTCGTGCTAAAATCATTCTTCGCTAAAATTTATGCCAATATTGTTGCCAAACAAGTAAATACCTGGGCCAAGGATCCATATGGTACCCAGGATAAAATTTTCAAAAATCTCATCGCACAGGCTAAGCATACTAAATTTGGGAAAGACCATGGTTTTGAAGAAATTAAGGATTATGCCGATTTTAAAAAGAATGTTCCGGTTAGAGATTATGAAGGACTAAAGGACTATGTGGAACTCATCATAAAGGGAGCTGAGGATGTATTATGGAAAGGAAGACCATTATATTTTGCAAAAACTTCTGGAACGACTTCGGGCGCTAAATATATTCCTATCACCAAGGATTCGATGCCTTATCATATTTCAGCGGCCAAAGAAGCATTACTTCTATATATTGCCGAAACCGGAAATGCCAGTTTTGTAGATGGCAAGATGATTTTTTTACAAGGATCTCCTGAGATTGACTCCAGTGACAAAGTCAAAACGGGTAGGTTATCGGGTATTGTCGCTCATTATGTTCCTCAATATTTACAGAGAAATCGTTTGCCCTCCTGGGAGACGAACTGTATAGACGATTGGGAGACCAAGGTAGATGCAATAGTAGCAGAAACTGTTGTTGAGGATTTACGATTGATCAGTGGAATTCCATCTTGGGTGCAAATGTATTTTGAGAAATTGATAGACAAGCAGGGCAAAAAAGTAGGAGAGATTTTTCCGAATTTTAACCTATTCGTATATGGAGGAGTCAATTATGAACCTTATCGACAAAATATGGAAAACCTCATTGGAAGAAAGGTTGACAGTATTGAATTGTTTCCGGCTTCGGAAGGTTTTTTTGCCTATCAGGACAAGCAAAAGAAAGAGACACCATGTGACGAAGGTATGTTGCTCTTGCTCAATAGTGGTATTTTTTATGAGTTTATCAAAGCAGAAGATTTTTTTAATGAGGCTCCAGAGCGACTAAGTATAAGGGATGTGGAACTAGGTGTAAATTATGTCATGATCATTTCTACCAATGCTGGCTTAT
>CBDULU010000209.1:0-4528 GCA_965368155.1 uncultured Flavobacteriaceae bacterium | reverse complement strand
TGAAACAATTTATTACCGCCTTATTGAAGAATGTAAAAAGAAAACTAGCTTACTTCACGAGGACCTGCAATATGATTATTTCAGAGAATTGGAAGGCCTCGAAGGATAAGATTTAGTTTTTTAGCCCTTGTTCGAAGGGTACACGATTGATAATACTTCGACCCAGTGTTACCTCATCTGCGTATTCAATTTCATCTCCCACAGAAATCCCTCTGGCTATTGTCGTCAAATTTACTTCAAACTTTTGTAGCTGCCTGTAAATATAGAAATTTGTGGTATCGCCTTCCATAGTAGAACTCAAAGCTAAAATGATCTCCTTGACCCCTCCTTGTTCAACTTTTTGAACAAGATTGGCTATGGTAAGATTATGTGGCCCAATCCCTTCAATGGGTGATATTTTTCCTCCTAAAACATGGTATAAGCCTTTGAATTGAGCCGTATTTTCAATCGCCATTACATCTCTGATATCCTCGACTACACAGATCAGTTCAGGATCTCTTCGACTATTCGTACAGATGTTACACAATTCAACATCAGAAATATTATGGCAGTTTTTACATAACTTGATCTCATCCCTAAAACTTTTCAAGGCTTCAGCAAGGTAGTGCGTTTGTTCCTTGGGTTGCTTTAATAAATGTAGTACCAACCTCAGCGCGGTTCGTTTACCTATTCCAGGTAATTGTGCCATTTCATTTACCGCACTTTCCAATAATTTTGAAGAAAAATCCATGTTGCAAATGTAATGTTTTTAATTTTTTACAGGCCGCGTACAAATTCAAAAAACCATCGATCTAATTAAATAATTTTAAGCTGATCTCAGGAATAAATCTGTTACTTTTACAGGACAAATATGAAGCATGTCACCCTTTTTACTCTTAGGCATTGTACTGATCTATTTTGCCTCGCTTATTACCATCACATATGTAACGTCGAAAGACGACAGTAATCAGGTTTTTTTCAAGGCCAATAGGAATTCTCCGTGGTATGTTGTGGCTTTTGGCATGATCGGGGCCTCTCTTTCAGGTGTTACTTTTATTTCAGTACCAGGCTGGGTGAGCAGCACACAATTCAGTTATTTACAGATTGTGATCGGTTATTTTCTTGGATATGTGGTCATTGCTCTTGTCTTACTGCCCCTGTATTATAAAATGAACCTCACCTCCATTTATGAATATCTCCTAAAAAGATTCGGTCCAAAAAGTCATAAAACCGGTGCATTTTTCTTTTTGCTGTCTCGGATCTTAATCGCTTCTTTCCGGTTATTTCTGGTGGTGTCTGTATTGCAATACTTTATTCTGGATGCCTGGCAAATTCCTTTTGAATTCACAGTTGTTATGTCCGTTTTATTTATTTGGTTGTATACCTACAGAGGGGGGATCAAAACAATTGTCTGGACGGATACCTTACAGACATTTTTCATGCTGACGGCAGTACTTTTTGCTGTGGTGATTCTTCTGCAACAGCTACCTTATAATTTAAAAGAATTCTTAAGCTCAGATGATTTTGCAAAATACAGTAAAACTATTTTTTATGAAGATATCAATGACCGTAAACATTGGTTAAAGGGCTTACTGGGTGGTATGTTTATTGCCATCGCTATGACAGGGCTTGACCAAGACAACATGCAAAAAAATCTGACTTGTAAAAACCTTAAAGATGCTCAGAAAAATGTCATCTCCCTTGGTTTGATACTCATACCGGTCAATTTGATCTTTCTCTTTCTCGGAGCCTTGCTTTTTACCTATGCTCAACAGTATCAAGTCGATATTCCGGTGATCGATGGCAAGGTCAAAACAGATTTACTTTTTCCTGAAATAGCACTTAATGAAGGGCTTGGAAGCGGATTTGGCATCGTATTCATTCTTGGATTGATTGCTGCAGCTTATTCAAGTGCGGATAGTGCCTTGACGTCTTTAACTACTTCTTTTAGTATTGATTTCCTGAATATCGATGCAAAAGAGAAAGGTCAAAAAAAGAAATTACGTAAAAGGATCCATCTACTATTTTCAGGATTGCTGGTACTCATCATTATCGCTTACAAATATCTGCTTCAAGACAATATCATCAGCAGTCTGCTTCTGGTGTCATCTTACACCTATGGTCCCCTTCTGGGGCTTTTTTCCTTTGGTCTACTTACAAAGTACGACATCAAGGAAAAATGGGTCTGGTTGGTCGCTGTCTTATCAGTATTGATCAGTTATTTGATCAATTCTTATTCCGCAATATTGTTTGATGGTTATAATTTTGGTTATGAAATTTTGATCCTGAATGGATTATTTACCTATATCGGGTTGTTCCTTATCCGTCATAGAAATCATCAAAGTAAAAATTAATGTATTTTTGAAACATGGAAAAAGACCTTAGCCATTATAGAAAAAGTTACGAAAGAAATCCATTGATCAGGGAGGATTTACCAGAAAATCCGATGGAGCTATTTCAGAAATGGTTCCTTGAAGCGGATGAATCTGATGGCTTGGACGAAGCCAACGCCATGAGTGTTTCTACCATTGGCCTGGATGGGTTCCCTAAAACCCGTGTGGTTTTATTAAAAAAAATCACCTGGGAAGGTTTTATCTTTTACACCAATTATAAGAGTGAAAAGGGAAAAGCCATACAAGTGAATCCAAATGTATGTCTGAATCTTTTCTGGCATGGACTGGAAAGACAGATCATCATTAAAGGAGTGGCTGAAAAAATTGCGCCCAATCTCTCTGATGGATATTTTGAATCAAGGCCTGACGGAAGTAAACTTGGGGCCTGGGCCTCAGATCAGAGCCAGGAGATTGAGTCTAGAGAAGCCATGGATTTGAGATTAAAACAACTGGAAGAAAAATATGCTAATAAAGAAATTCCGAGACCCGAACATTGGGGAGGTTTTATTGTTAAACCCATTTCGTTAGAATTCTGGCAGGGAAGACCAAATAGAATGCATGACCGGATTCTCTATGCTTTACAGAAAGACTTCAATTGGAAAATCTCAAGGCTTCAACCCTAAAACCAGCCTTTTTGAAATGAGAAATTCAAAAAAAATATAAATCAAAAATTTTCAATGTTAATTTCATTATATTTGATCATCATAGCCACCTATAAAAAATGAAAACACTCTTCATTGTTCGTCACGCCAAATCCTCTTGGAATTATGAAGGCATTAAAGACATAGACCGTCCTTTGAAAAAAAGAGGCATCAATGATGCCTATTTGATTTCTAAAGTATTGCAAAAAAAGATTGAAACGCCATCTGTGTTTGTATCTAGTTGTGCTAATCGAGCCTTACATACGGCTATGATCTTTAGTTATTCTTTCAATTACCCTTTAGCGAATTTAAAGATCAGTAAGTCATTGTATAGCTTTAGCGATGGTTATCTGATCAAAACAGTAAAGGCCCTTGATAACGGATTTGATTCAGCCATTATATTCAGCCATGACCATGGTATCAATGATTTTGTCAATAAATTCGGAAACAGGACAATAGAACATGTTCCAACCTGCGGTGTAATTGCCATTGAATTCAACACAAAGCATTGGAAGAACATTAAAGACGGAAAAACCTTATTCACAGAATTTCCAAGTTATCATAAATAAAACTTGGGAGGAGAACTTGCGAAGGTTTCGCAGCTGAAGGTGTCACTTCTCACCTCCTCACCTCCGAGCGCTTCAGAATTTTAAGGAACCTTTTTGAACTCAAAAGGTCGATTCATGGCGTTGAGTACAGCTTGATCTCTTTTATAAATGTCTTTCATAAACATTAAATTATTCTCCTGATCAACAGCTGCTGTAAGGTATACCAAATAAATAGTAATGGGTTTGGGTAAGTCGATTTTTGTGGTTTCTCCTGATTTCAAAATTTCATTGATCCTATCCATATTCCAAACTTCAGGTTCATCCATCAAACTCATCAAGAGTCCCCATTTGTCTTCCGTTCTGATACACCCATGGCTAAATGCCCTATCCTGTTGATTGAACAAGCCTCTGGAAGGGGTATCATGAAGATAAACGGAATACTTATTGGGAAATATAAATTTCACTTCACCTAAAGCATTCCAGGGACCAGCTTTTTGCCTTATGATAAAAGGGAAATTTCCTGCTGAATACTGATTCCAGTCAATAGTAGAAGAATTTAGTATCTTTCCATTTCTATCCATCACCTCCATGTGCTTTGCTGCCAGATAGCCTGGATCCTTTTTCAACTTTGGCAAAGTTTCATGAGTTGCGATAGAATAAGGCAAGGTCCAGGTTGGGTTCATCACGATATATGTCATAACGCCTTTAAAAACAGGAGTTTCCTTATGGTACTTCCCTACAATTACCCTTGAATCAAACACCTCCTTTTTATTGGTAATTCTTTTTACATGAAATCCTGCAATGTTCACCAATAAAAAGTCATCATCCGGTTGTTGAAAGACCCATCGCGTTCTCTCAAGGTTTAACAGAATCATATCAATTCTATCTTCAATAGGTACTTTCATTTGCTCAATGGTTCCTTTGCCAATAACCCCATCACTCGTCAGTTTGTGCCTATTTTGAAATC
>CBDULU010000208.1:0-4530 GCA_965368155.1 uncultured Flavobacteriaceae bacterium | reverse complement strand
TGAATATTCTGGATAAGCAACTGGATTGGTATCATTGATCAATTCATTGTTCATGGCAAAGATACCTCTGATAGAAGGGGTGAATTTAAAGAAATACATATAAAAATCTACGCCAAATCCTACTTCGTACATAAAGTTATGCGCTGTCATTCTGAATTCTTGTTCGAAATTATCTTTCCCGTTTTTCTCATTACTTGAAAAATTATAATCATAGGAAACACCTCCGATGATATAAGGCCTGATATTATTGAGTCGGTTGGTACTTAATTTAAGTAATAAAGGCAAGTGCAAATAAGTTCCCGAAACTTCTCTTTCTAAATTGGACGTGGAGTTTCCATAAATAGGAACTCCATTTGGTGCTGCGTTTAAATTGGGGTCTACAAAGGTAATGGTTTTTGCATTTGACATCAGCCCTGGCTCAAATCGCAAATTGATATTGTTGTGAATGCGATAGTCAATCACAAATCCAATATTAAAGCCCAGAGAAGCATCAACAGAAACAAACATATCCTGTTCTGGAGTAGGGTTTACCGGAGAATTAGGATCAAGACCGCTCTGGTCAAAATAATTGACTTTAAAGCTGTTGTTATTGATCCCTAAATAATAGCCAAAATGAATCGTTCTTTTGTCAAAATTAGGCAAATACTCTATCCTTTCCTTTTGCGCAAAAACAGCAGGGATAGTGAAACATAAGATAAGACTGAATAAAACGAATTGCCTGTTCATGGTTTTATTTGATTGCGTGATATATTGTTGCGACACCGAGGGTTTGAGGGTACACTATAGAACTATTAAACCCTGTTTTCAATAAAATATTGTTAAACGCTTCTCCATATGGAAAAGCAGCAGCAGATTCAGGTAAATAATCATAGGCGTTCTTATCTTTCGAAAAGAGTTTTCCTATTGTTGGGATAACGTATTTCGAATAAAACTGAAAGCCTTGTTTTACAGGAAATCCAGTGGGTTGAGAGGTTTCGAGTACTGTTAGAGATCCTTTGGGTTTTAATACCCTCAGAATTTCTCGAAGGCCCAATTCAAGATCTTCAAAATTTCTAACGCCAAAGGCAACTGTAATGGCGTCAAAAGTACCTTCCTCAAAAGGCAATTTTTCAGAATCACCAATCACCATATTGACTCTCTCTTTTAAACCTTCGTCCTTCACTTTTTGTATGCCAATATTCAACATACCTGGTGATATGTCAAGACCTGTAACATCATCAATATCGGCCTTAGCCATCATAATAGCCAAGTCACCGGTTCCGGTGGCTATGTCAAGCACTTTTTTAGCTTTGCCTTTTTTAACCAAAGCGACAACGTTTTTTCTCCAGCTGATATCAATACCAAAGGTCAATACCCTGTTTAGGACGTCATAGTTGGACGAAACCTTATCAAACATTTCGGTCACCTGCTCTTTTTTCCCCAACTCAGAATCCTTGTATGGAGTCACTTTTTTCGACATGGCAAAATTTTGCGTAAAGATAGGGATTCAAAACACATTTTGCACCATCCGGTTAAAAAAGCAATTTAATTCGCAAAAGACTTGACAAAGGGTAGTTTGAGATTGTATATTTGCAGGCATTTTAATTTAAAAGAACTATGAAGTTATCCCATTTCCAATATGACCTTCCTGACGGATTATTGGCCGAATACCCTTCTGAGCACAGAGACGAAGCTAAATTGATGGTGCTGAACAGAAAAGATGAAACCATTGAACACAAATCCTTTAAAGATCTTGTAGATTACTTTGATGAAGGTGACATTTTGGTTTTTAACAATACCAAAGTATTTCCCGCAAGACTATACGGGAACAAGGAAAAGACCGGTGCAAGGATCGAAGTGTTTTTGTTAAGGGAATTGAATGCTGAAAGCAGATTATGGGATGTATTGGTAGATCCTGCCAGAAAGATCAGAATTGGAAATAAATTGTTCTTTGGAGAAGATAGTGGTTTGGTTGCAGAAGTGATCGACAATACGACTTCCAGAGGAAGAACGCTTCGTTTTCTATATGACGGGTCCTATGAGGAGTTTCGTAAAAAACTGAACGAAATGGGCGAAACACCTCTGCCAAAATATATCAAAAGAGAGGTAGAAGCATCTGATGAAGAAAGATACCAAACCATCTATGCCAAGCATGAAGGTGCAGTGGCTGCTCCAACGGCAGGACTCCATTTTTCAAAGCACTTATTGAAAAGACTAGAGATCAAAGGTGTTGATCTTAAGGAGTTGACGCTTCATGTAGGTTTAGGAACTTTTAATCCGGTTGAGGTAGAAGATCTTTCCAAACACAGAATGGATTCTGAAGAAGTATTCATCCCGGAAAGCACAGCAGATGCTGTAAATAATGCCATCGACAAAAAGAAAAGGGTATGTGCCGTAGGTACAACCGTCATGCGTTCTATGGAAAGTTCTGTTTCAGCTGACGCGCATTTAAAACCGTATGAAGGATGGACCAATAAATTTATTTTTCCTCCTTATGAGTTTAGTATTGCGAATTGTATGATCACGAATTTCCATACACCAAAATCGACATTGATGATGATGACTTCGGCTTTTGCCGGTCACGATTTGTTGAAAAAAGCCTATAAGGAAGGAATAGAAAAAGGTTATAAATTTTATTCCTATGGTGATGCGATGTTGATCATTTAAATAGATAAAGATTGAATCAAAGCGTCCGTTCAGCCGTCAACAGATTGGTTGTCGGACGTTTTTTTATAGCATATGGCAGCAAAAAAAGACATAAGATCCCTTAGTAAAGAGGAGTTGAGAAACTTTTTTACCGATCATAACATGAAGGCCTTTAGAGGTAATCAGGTATATGAATGGCTGTGGCATAAAGGGGCTCATGACTTTGATAGTATGACCAACATTTCGAAGGAAACCAGACAGTTCTTATTAGATCATTTTGTGATCAATCACATTGAAGTGGATGATATGCAGCAATCTTCAGACGGGACCATTAAGAATGCCATTCGACTGCATGATGGACTTGTTGTAGAATCTGTATTTATACCAACACCCACAAGAACGACAGCTTGTGTTTCCAGCCAGGTGGGCTGCAGTTTGAACTGCACATTTTGTGCAACTGCCCGGTTGAAGAAAATGAGAAATTTGAATCCGGATGAGATCTATGATCAGGTCGTTGCCATAGATAGACAAAGTAGGGCTTACAAGGGTCATAAGTTGAATAATATTGTCTTTATGGGTATGGGGGAACCCTTACTTAATTATAAAAATGTACTCAAATCAATAGAAATGATCACTTCGGATGAAGGCTTAGGGATGTCTCCAAGGAGAATCACCCTTTCTACCGTTGGCCTGCACAAAATGATCATGAAGTTGGCTGACGATGAGGTAAAATTCAATTTGGCTGTTTCTCTGCATTCGGCGATAGACGAAGTCAGGTCTAAAATGATGCCTATCAATGATAAGTCAACACTTGCTGACTTGCTAGGATCGCTTCAGTACTGGTATATGAAGACCAATAAGGTGATCACCTTTGAATATGTGGTCTGGAAAGGAATCAATGATAAGAAAAGAGATATAGATGCTTTGGTGGCCTATTGTAAAAAAGTGCCCTCAAAGGTCAACCTGATCGAATACAATGCCATTGAAGAAGACGGTTTTGTGCAAGCTGATGAAGCGGCAATAGCTTATTATCAGCGGGAACTGGAAAGAAATAACATTACGGTGAATATCAGACACAGCAGAGGTAAAGATATTGACGCCGCCTGTGGTCAATTAGCCAACAAAACGACCGTTTAAAATTTAAGTTCGACCCCTATAGGACAGTGATCACTGTGCTTTGCTTCTGGTAGAATAAAAGCCCTGTCTATGTGCTCTTTTAAAGGATTACTGGCCATACAATAATCAATTCTCCAGCCTTTGTTGTTGTTTCTGGCATTCGCCCGATAACTCCACCAGCTATAATTATGAGGTTCCTTGTTTAGATACCTGAATGAATCTATAAAACCGTTATTGATAAAATCATCGATCCATTTTCTTTCAACAGGAAGAAATCCGGAAGTATTTTTGTTTTGTTTGGGATTGTGTATATCGATCTCCTCATGACAGATATTGTAGTCACCACAGATCAATAAATTTGGAATGTCTTTTTTTAAATCATTGATATAATCTTGAAACTCCGCCATATAATTCAGCTTAAAATCGAGTCTTGCATCGTTGGTTCCCGAGGGGAGATACAAACTCATCACAGAGACATTGTCAAAATCCAACCGAAGATTACGACCTTCAAAATCCATACTTTCTATACCAGTACCATAAACCACATTATTGGGCTTGAGTTTTGAGAGAACAGCGACGCCACTATACCCTTTTTTCTGGGCAGAGAACCAATAATGATAAGGATAGCCCAGGTCTTCAAAATGTACCAGATCCAATTGCTCCTTTTGTGCTTTGGTCTCCTGAATACAGATAACATCAGGATTTGCCGCTTGCAGCCAGTCTAAAAAACCCTTTTTAATTGCGGCGCGAATGCCATTTACATTGTAGGAGAGTACTTTCATAAATGTT
>CBDULU010000207.1:0-4531 GCA_965368155.1 uncultured Flavobacteriaceae bacterium | reverse complement strand
AGTGATAATACAATTGTGTTTTATCAAATGTAAAAGCATCACTTATTAAAGCATCAGCCTGTTCCACCTTGAGAGATGATGCCTTTAGTCCTGTGTTATTCTCCATAGCTAATTGTGAAATTTCCTCTAAACCCAAACTTTGAGTTTCTTGTGAGTTTCCATAAAAGCTGCTTAAGCCTATTAAGGCAACCAATAATAACTGTGCTGTTCTTCCCGGTTTTATTGGATTTTTTTTGCTAAAGATTGAATACAACAAGGGTAGAATCATCATGGTCAAAAGAGTTGAAGACACCAATCCTCCAATGACTACTGTTGCTAAGGGTCTTTGTACTTCAGCACCTGCTCCTGTCGATACCGCCATAGGCAAAAATCCAAGAGCGGCAGCCAAAGCAGTCAATATGACTGGCCTCAATCTTTCCGTTGTGCCCTGAACAATTATTTTGTTTATATCTGTCATCCCTCTTTGTTTTAATTCTTTAAAATGTTCAATCAATACGATACCATTAAGCACGGCGATACCAAATAAGGCAATAAAACCAACTCCGGCTGAGATACTGAAAGGCATGTCCCTGAGCCATAAAAGGAAAATCCCACCTACGGCCGCAAGAGGAATGGCTGTAAAGATCATAAAAGCTTCTCTCGCCGATCCAAAAGCAAAAAAGAGCATGAGAAAGATTAAGATTAAGGCAATAGGTACTGCAATCCTCAATCTGGCCTTCGCCCTTTGTAAATTTTCAAACTGCCCTCCATAGGATATCATATAACCAGGCGGCAGCTTAATATCACTATTGATGACCTGCTGTACATCCTCAATAACCGACTGTAAATCACGACTTCTCACATTGATGGCCACAACAATTCTCCTTTTGGTATCGTCTCTTGAGATCTTTGCCGGCCCTGTAGTGTAACTAATACTTGCCAGTTCCTGAAGGGGAACCTTTAATCCCGTAGGTGTGTCTATAAAAAGCTGCTGAAGGTTTGAAATATCACCTCTGTGTTCCTTATCGAGCCTTATGACCAGATCATAATTTCTCTCTCCCTCAAAAACACTACCGGCCACTGTTCCTGCAAATCCCATTGATATCATATCATTGACCTCCTGAATATTCATTCCATATCTTGCGATCTTATTTCTATCATATTGAATTATCATTTGAGGTAAGCCTTCGATTTTTTCAACAGTAACATCTGAGGCTCCTTCAATGTTTCGAACAAGCTTGCTAATCTCGTTTGCCTTTTCAGCCAGTATTTCCAGATCATTACCAAAAATCTTAATGGCTATATCTGATTTGACTCCTGTAATAAGTTCATTGAATCTCATTTCTATCGGCTGCGTGAATTCTAATTCCATACCAGGAATAACTTCAAGAGCTTCCTTAAATTTATCAGCCAATTCATCCTTTGTGCTTGCTGAAACCCATTCCTTTTTAGGCTTGAGTTTGATGATCACATCACTCTCTTCCATCGACATGGGATCAGTAGGGATCTCTGCCGCACCTATTCGACTGACCACCTGTTCCACTTCAGGGAAATTATCAAGTAGGATCTTTTCAATTCTTGTTGTGATCTCTATCGTTTTGGTTAAAGAAGTACCGGTTTTCAATACGGGTTGTATCACAAAATCGCCTTCATCAAGAGTTGGAACAAATTCCCCGCCCATTCTCCAAAACATAGATATGGCCACAACAAGCAACAAGAGTGCCATAGCGATAACAGCTTTTTTGAATTTCAGTGCCCAAATTATACTGGGCTCGTAAAGTTTCCTGAAAAAATTCATTATTTTTTCACTGATATGCGCTTTGTTTCTTTTTACAGGTTTTATAAAAATCGCAGACATGACTGGAATATAAGTAAGCCCGAAGATCATTGCCCCGATCAATGCAAAACTAAAGGTAAGCGCCATGGGTTTGAACATCTTGCCTTCCACCCCACTTAGCGTCAATATTGGAATAAATACGATCAGAATGATCAATTGCCCAAAAATGGCTGAATTCATCATTTTGGAAGCCGCTTCAGCAGTTATTTCACTTATCCTGGACTTTTTTTCGTCATTTCCTAAATTCATTAATTCGCTTTGGCTCGATGCAAGCTTAAAAGCAATAAATTCAACGATAATTACAGAGCCATCTATTATGATCCCAAAATCAATAGCTCCAAGACTCATCAAATTGGCATCTACATGAAAAATATTCATCAGCGAAATAGCGAAAAGGAGCGTCATCGGAATCATTGAGGCTACTACCAATCCTGATCTGAAATTACCCAACAACAATACAACAACGAAAATCACTATTAAACATCCAAGAACAAGGTTTTCTGCTACAGTAAAAGAGGTTCTCTCAATCAACTCACTTCTTTCCAAAAACGCATTGATGATGACTCCTTCAGGCAAGGTTCCTGAGATCTCTTCAACTCTTGCCTTGACGTCGTCAATCACCTTTTTTGAATTTCCATCTTTTAGCATCATCACTTGTCCAAGAACCTTCTCACCTTCGCCATTTCCAGTAATAGCACCAAATCTAGTGGCGCTTCCATAACCTACTTCTGCTACGTCTCTAATAAATATGGAGAGACCGCCAACATTCTTGACCGAAATATTCCTGATATCTTCAAGGTCCTTGATCAGTCCCTCTCCTCTAATAAAATAAGCCTTATCGTTTTTTTCAATATAGGCACCACCAGCTATAGAGTTATTACTCTGGAGCGCCTTATAGACTTCACTGGTGGTCACATTCATAGCGTTCAGCTTTTCCGTATTGATCGCCACTTCATACTGTTTTAAAAAACCACCCCAGGTATTGACTTCTATAACTCCGGAAATACCTGACAGTTGTCTTTTAACAATCCAGTCCTGAATTGATCTTAAATCCGTTACGCTATACTTTGACTCATAACCGGGTTCCACGTCAAGTACATATTGATAGATCTCTCCCAAGCCAGTTGTGATTGGTCCCATTTCAGGTTGTCCAAAACCAGCAGGAATTTTTTCGCTTGCTGAAAGGATTTTTTCGGAGATCAATTGTCTGGGCAAATACGTTCCCATAGCGTCCTCAAAAACAATCGTAACCACCGAAAGACCAAATTTCGAAATTGACCTGATCTCCTCAACACCAGGAAGATTAGCCATTTCCAGTTCAATGGGATAAGTAATAAATTGTTCAATATCTTCGGTAGAAAGGTTTCTTGAAGTCGTAATAACCTGCACCTGATTATTGGTAACATCAGGTACGGCACCAATGTGAATCTTGGTCAGGGAATATAATCCAAAACCAATCACCAAAAAGGTAAAAATGAAAATGGTCAACCTGTTCCTAAGGCTGAAATTGATAATTTTAGTCAGCATAATCGAATATATAGAAGATTATTTCTTTAATAGTGATTGTAGTGTTCAAATAAGTCAGCAAAGCCACCTATTGATAAAATCAATGAAAAATCATAACAGATTTACGCGATTCTGGGAGGTTGGAAAATATCTGTATTTTCCAAAAAGGAATAAAAATTATAGTAACAAAAAATACTCCTTTTAACGTCAGGAGCAACAGAAAATGCCAGCTTTATCAAACTAGCATCAAATATAAACAATTGACCTGTGTCAATAGAGACAGTGTGATTAAAGGGTAACTTTTGGTGCTCATCGCTATCTTTTCTTTGTCCGTTGTGCGCTTCTGTTTGATCACCATAATGCTTAGAAAGGAAAGAAAAAATATCGTCACCGTCAACTGATTGATGAAATTCTATGTGTTCTATCAAATTACTGAGTTTTAAAACATCCATCATATGAATGTTAAAACTCTGGGAGAGCATAAGAATAGATAATAGTAAAGATGTAAACTTTGTCAACATACTGATCAAAATAAGCAATTCTTCGAGGTATAAATTTAAGGATTTATTAAATTTATTCTGTTGACTTAAGTCACATTTCTAAAAATACCTTATTCTTATTGGGATATACTACCTGAAAAGCATGCTTATTTGAACACGAAGTTGCCTTTTATAATCTTCTTCAAGCCATTTTAAATAATTCTTTGAGCTTTTGAGGATACAAAAGGAATATTGCTTGATCCTGTATTCAATTTCATCATTGAGTTCTCGGGAAAGAATATGGGCATCAAAAACATCTTCACTGTTTTCTGCACAGATTTTAGCATGTTGTGCAATCGATTTTTCCAGCACTACTTTTGATTTTTCACCATTGTTCATGGCCTCCTTATATTCAGTTTGAACATCAAAGGTGAAATCATTTGATTTCGAAAACATCAATTTAATGCTTTCAGGCATTTCATATTTAAAATTCCTTTCTATCTCATCATCTGAGATCAGGTTCTCTAAGAAATAAGAAGGGTTTTTAAAAATCAACTGCCAATCTACATCATCCGTCCATAAGCCAAATCTGGACATATTATTTCCAAGATCTACCACTGAAAATTCTTTCTTATCATCAATCACCCTTGATCCACGTCCGATCATTTGGAAATATAAAGCCATTGATTTAGTCGCCCTGTTAATGATAATAGATTCAATGGTTGGTTCA
>CBDULU010000206.1:0-4545 GCA_965368155.1 uncultured Flavobacteriaceae bacterium | reverse complement strand
CGGCAAGTCCTGCACAACCAGCTCCCTTTGAATCCTCCAGGGCGGGAACGCAGCAAAGGTATTAGGTCGTAGCGGTGTGATGCAGGTAGCTTGCCATTTTTCTTTTCTTTTTTTGGAAAAAATGTCTCTTTATAGAATCCTATTTTTACTTCTCAATTATCAATTTTTTATAGCATCTTTGCACCTATGAGTAAAGTTATATTGATTACCGGAGCTTCATCAGGTATCGGAGCCATAACTGCTAATTTTCTGGCAGACAAAGGTTTTAAAGTATACGGAACCAGTCGTCGACCCAAGGAAGATCACAAAGGGTTTGATTTGATTCAACTTGATGTGTTGGATAAATCCAGTATTGAGAAGGCGGTAAATGGTATCATCCAAAAGGAGGGAAGGCTGGATGTTTTGATTAATAACGCCGGTATGGGGATAACCGGCCCTATTGAAGAAACACCAACTGAAGAAGTTCGACGGGCATTTGAGACTAATTTTTTTGGTGCTTTGGAGGTGATCAAAGCGGTTTTACCTCAAATGAGACAGCAGCGACAAGGCTTGATCATTAATGTGACTTCTATCGCAGGTTATATGGGACTGCCTTATAGAGGTATTTATTCTACAACCAAAGGTGCCCTTGAGATCGTCACGGAATCCTTAAGTATGGAAGTAAAACAATTCAATATCAAAGTGACTAACGTTGCCCCTGGCGATTTTGCTACGAATATTGCATCAGGAAGGTATCATACACCAGTATTCAAAGATTCTCCTTATGCGGAGATTTATAAGAAAAACCTTGACTTGATGGACCAGCATGTCGATTCCGGGAAGGACCCGATCCTTATCGCACGACAGATTTATATGATCATCAATGATCCCAGCCCGAAATTACATTATAAAGTGGGTGAAGTCATGCAGAAATTCTCTATTGTTTTAAAACGCATTTTACCTGATCGTTTATATGAGAAACTGATCATGAAGCATTATGGCATGTAAGCCAAACTACTCGTAAAAAACGGCAACTTGGTCCAGCGTTTTTCTCTTTAAATCAGGAACAAAAACAGGTTCTTTTGGGTATCCAACCGGAAGCAGTAAAAAAGCTCTTTCATTGTCAGGTCTTTTTAAAAGCTTGGTGAGAAATTTCATTGGGCTAGGAGTATGTGTAAGGGTGACAAGCCCGGCATTGTGAATAGCAGTGATCAGCATACCACAGGCGAGGCCGACAGATTCATTCACGTAGTAATTATTGTGTTTTGCCCCGTCCTCTTCATATTCATACGCGCGCTTGCAGGCAACAATGATCCAGGGCGCAATTTCCAAAAAAGGCTTGTTCATATCTGTAGCCATAGCGGCCAGATCATTTTTCCAGCGCTCACCCATTCTATTTTCATAGGTTTCTTTTTCTTCAGCCTCTGCCGCAATTCGAATCTGATGCTTTAGGTCTTTGTTAGAAATGGCGCAAAAGGTCCATGGTTGTTTATGAGCCCCTGACGGAGCCGTTGAAGCCGCTTTAATGATGTTTTCTATCACTACTTTTGGCACATCCTTGTCACTGAATTCTCGAATTGACCTGCGCTTGTTTAACCATTGATAAAAGGCGTCGCTTTTTTTGATCATATCATCCTTGGAAATGTTCTCAGGCTCATGAAGGATGTGGCGGAAGCCATGTATATTGATTTCTTTTTTATTCATAAATGTATATTTTGAATGATCATATGTCTTGATTGTGATGAAGTTCAAAACATATATAGAATTCAAAAGCAAGATATAAATTTTTGAATAGCATATTTCAGAGAAGTTTGATTAAACCTTTGATGCATAAAAAAAGGGCCCTTCCTGGGGCCCTCTTCTTCTAGTTTAAATTTGGTTGTGGTGTCATTCTGAGGTAAGGCTTTATTTCGGTATAACCTTTGGGGAATAATCCTGGAATTTCCTCCTTGGTAACAGAGGGGACAATCACGCAATCATCACCATTTTGCCAGTTTGCAGGCGTTGCTACTTTTTTATAAGCAGTTAATTGAAGCGAATCAATCACGCGCAGTAATTCATCAAAATTTCTTCCGGTAGATGCCGGATAAGTGATAATGAGTTTTACGGTCTTGTCAGAACCGATAACAAAAACTGATCTTACCGTAAAATTAGCGCTGGCATTTGGGTGAATCATGTCATACAATTCAGATACCTTTCTGTCTTCATCTGCAATAATAGGAAAGTTGACAGTGGTATGCTGTGTTTCATTGACATCTTTGATCCAGTCAAGGTGTGATTGAACACCATCAACGCTCAAGGCAAGTACCTTAACATTCCGCTTGTCAAATTCAGATTTGTATTTGGCTACAGTTCCTAATTCTGTAGTGCAAACTGGTGTATAATCAGCAGGGTGAGAGAAGAGGATACCCCAACTGTCTCCGAGCCATTCGTGAAAATTAATGTCGCCTTCTGTGGATTTTGCTGTAAAATTAGGAGCCACGTCTCCAAGTCTAATCGTTCCCATATTCTTTGCTTTTAAAATTCAGATCTAAGTTACGAATTTCCCAAAATTTGCTAAGCGAAAAACAGGTTAAGTTTTGACCCATTTTATTGATGCGACCAGTTTTCCGGATCCTCACTATTATTGGGAGAAAGTCCGAGTATATCGCCTTCGGTATGAACCCCTAGTCCGAGAACAGTTCGGTTGGCATAGTTAAAATAACTTACTACCTGATTGATTTCCAAAATCTCTCCATCAGAGAAAGTGATCTTCCGCAGATGTTCAATATCATGTTGGCTGAGTTTTTTCGGATTTAGCGTAAGCATATGGGCATAGGCCATCCCTTTGAACCACTTTGCTTCAAAAAAATCTTGCAGTCTGTTTTCTTTCATCGCAATCATGAAGTCCTCAGATTTATTTGGATCGTCCCAAAGCCTTTTTAAACCTTCAAAATGATGATCCACACAGTAATCGCATTTATTTAAAAAACTAACATAAACTCCAATGGCCTCAAGATACCATTTGGGTAAAGTATTATTCGCGTTATGGATGACATTTTTGTACAAAGCCATGTGTCCTGTCAGAGTATGTGGCCTTAGGCTATGTGCCATTAAGATATTGTCAATTTGCTGATGAGGACCACTTACACGATCATAAATCTTTTTTAACAGAGGGCCTGCGTCATTATAATTGAGATGTTTGATCCAGAACATTGAAGTGGGTTTTTAGAGGAAAGATTCGATGCTATTGAAATTCTTTTAGGTTTTTTAGATGTAAAAAGATGCAGAAGGGATGATTTTATAATTGCCTTGCGAAATACATTTTGCTCAAAGGTATAAAAAAACAATATGCGAATTATGTTGAATTAGAGACCGGCAGTATATCGTATAGTTCGCTATAAAAAACGATAAAATTTAATTCTGTATAAAATAATCTCGGCAGAATACGGTTTAATAAATTATATTTGCAAAAATTTAAAAAGCACAGGATGAAATTTTTTATTGATACAGCGAATTTAGAACAGATCAAAGAAGCTCAGGCACTTGGCATACTTGACGGTGTTACTACGAATCCGTCCCTTATGGCTAAGGAAGGTATTACAGGAGCCGATAATATTATCAACCATTACAAGACCATTTGTGGCCTGGTAGATGGAGATGTTAGTGCAGAGGTGATCGCTACTGACTTTGAAGGTATGGTTAGAGAAGGAGAAGCACTTGCTGCTCTGAATCCGCAAATAGTTGTGAAATTACCAATGATTGCAGATGGTATCAAGGCTTGTAAATATTTTTCTGACAAAGGAATCAAAACAAATGTAACACTTGTGTTTTCAGCAGGTCAGGCTTTATTGGCCGCCAAAGCGGGAGCTACATATGTTTCTCCTTTTATCGGTAGACTTGATGATGTTTCCACGGATGGATTGGGCTTGATCTCAGAGATCAGATTAATTTTTGACAACTACGGATATACGACCGGTATTCTTGCAGCATCTGTTCGTCATACCATGCATATTATTGATTGTGCCAAAATTGGTGCAGATGTAATGACAGGACCGCTTAGTGCCATAAAGGGTTTACTAAAGCACCCCCTAACAGATATAGGCCTGGCAAAATTCCTTGAAGATTTCAAGAAAGGAAACTAGTCAGTAGGTCAAGGTTTTATCATCCGAAAAAAGATTGAACCATTGATGATCAATCATAAATCAAAAAAGAGCTGCACATGCAGCTCTTTTTTTTTGATCAATTGTAAATTATCGAGTCTGTCTCAAGGCAGTTATTGATTGGTGCCGGCTGGAAAGCCGAAATGATGTAAGCCGATCTTAAATTCTAATGCAAATGCTTCTGTAATTCCTTGATTTCATCCCTCAGCTGCGCAGCAATCAAAAAATCAAGTGCTTTGGCTGCAGCTTCCATACCTTTTCGTTTCTCCCTTATCCGTTTTTCTATTTCGGTTTTGCTCAAATATTGCAGATCATGTTCGTTTGCTTTGGCATTGGCCCCATCGTATTGGTAAGTCGCGAGTTGATTTTTGGTCAGCGAGTCATCAATATTCTTTTTGATCTGTGTTGGTGATAAATTGTGTTT
>CBDULU010000205.1:0-4573 GCA_965368155.1 uncultured Flavobacteriaceae bacterium | reverse complement strand
GACGATGAGTTTGATGAATTTAAGGATGATTTTGGTGATTTTAGTTATAATTAGAAATTGATTTCTCAAAACTAGTCAATCAATAATCATTCTTTTCCTTTTGTCAACTATCTAATGATATAGGTATTCGCACTTTCATAATTTCTGACGACAAAATTAAATACAACCTGGATAATCTCTCCCATATTCTTACAATGCTTAAACTCTTTGTCATGGGTATAATCAATGAGATCTTTTTTTAATCGCTCCACATTTTCCGGAGTAGAAATCTGATCGTTTTTCATACATTCCATCAACCTGCGAATTCTGTTCCCTGTGGCTTTCAGTCTTTTGGCCAAAGCCGATCGCTCTTCTTTTTTGTATTGCTCCACCGATTCTTTACCCAAGCTTTCTTCCACCATCTTTACGAATTCAAAATTATCCTTAAAGAATTGAGGCCTGTATACTTTTAAGTTCCCTTCAAAGCTCTGTTGATCAAAATCCATGGCCCTGATACGATACTGCACCTGGTCGAAATCGTAAGTAGGAACGATCACATAATTATAGGCACGCATATCTCCTAATAATCTTAAAGTAGATCGCTCATTAAATTTGACAAATTCCTTGGACAATCTTTGCTTTTCAGTTTTTGATATATCACCAAGGCTTTCTTCCATAAACATATCCCCGGGAATTCCCAAAACATGCTCTTCGATCAAGGTATCCTTATAGATCAAAAAATTAATACTATTAGGCGACAATAAATGTTCAAACTCAAGTCCATAGACCCTCGAGGCATCAGCTTTTTTCACATAGATATATGTGTAATTATCATTGAGGATGTTTCTAATCCTTACCCTGAAGGGTTTAGAATTGCCAAAGGTGCAATAATCAATTTCATCAACAATAAGGTTTTCAAGAATCCCATCGCTACCGTCACCATGAAGGATATTGTACATCCTTTTCAAGCTCATATCGATCTCCTTCTGCTCGAACTCCGGGTAATATACCCTGATCCATAGCGTATCCTTATCATATTTATCATAGACTGTAACAGAACCTGAAAACCGCAATAGATCATCATAAAAAATTGGAATTTTGATACTTCTGTTATAAGTACTCAAATAGTTATACAACTCCTCATTTATGGGAAAAGTAGGTTTCTTTCTGGAAATTAATTTTTCATCCATTGTTCCTTATTTTGGATCTAAACATCTACGACGAATTTAATAAACTTTAAGCCCAGAACCTAACTTTAGCATTCAAGCTTTAATTTTTTAGTAACATTTTTTTACTATGCTCGTCTAACTATTGTCACCTCAAAAGATTCAACTTGGAAACAATCCTATCGCTAAACAAACTCCATAAAAAATTTGGCAGAATTCACGCCGTTAACGACCTGTCATTTGATATTCAAAAAGGAAATGTCTATGGGATACTTGGTCCAAACGGCAGTGGTAAATCTACGACTCTTGGCATTATACTCAATGTGGTCAATAAATCTTCGGGCAGTTTTAGCTGGTTCGATGGGAAATTATCGACTCATGAAGCGCTAAAGAAAGTGGGAGCCATTATTGAAAGACCCAATTTCTATCCATATATGACTGCGACTCAAAACCTTCAATTGGTTTGCAGGATCAAAGGGATTTCCTTTGATAAAATCGATAAAAAATTAAAAGAGGTTAATCTCTATGAAAGGAGAAACAGTAAATTCAAAACCTATTCATTGGGGATGAAGCAACGCCTTGCCATCGCCTCTGCCCTTTTAAATGATCCGGAAATTTTGATTCTTGATGAGCCTACGAACGGTCTTGACCCTCAAGGTATTCATGAAATCAGAAGTATTATCAAAAACATAGCAGCTAATGGCACAACGATCTTGTTGGCATCACATCTGCTGGATGAAGTAGAAAAAGTTTGTTCACATGTTGTTGTCATCAGAAATGGCATCAAACTGTATTCAGGAAGAGTAGATGAAATGACCGCCTCTTTTGGAGTTATAGAAATTGAAACTACAAGTTCGACCACAGCGCTTTTTGAAGTACTGAAAAATTATGATGGTATTGAAAGTACCAGTGAGGAAGATGGAAAGATCTTTTTAAAACTCAGTAAGAATATTTCCAGCGCAGAAATGAACAAGTTCTTGATGCAAAATAATATTGTGCTCTCACATTTGGTCAAGCGACTACCCACACTGGAGCAACAATTTCTGACCATTACCAATAATAACTGATCACTAAACCAAGATCTTAGACCATGTTAAGATTACTCAATATAGAAATTCATAAACTAAAGAACAGTAGGGCAAGTATCGTTCTTATTATCACTTATTTTGCTTTACTTACATCGATTGCATTGATTGCGGCTATTAAATTTGATATAGGGCCTATTCAGTTTCATCTCGCTGAACAGGGTATCTTTAATTTTCCTTATATCTGGCATTTTAACACCTTTATAGCGGCCTTTTTTAAGTTGTTTTTATTGCTTGTCATCGTTTCCATGATGGCCAATGAATACAGCAATAAAACCTTAAAGCAAAATCTGATAGACGGGTTGAGTAAAAAGGAATTTATACTGAGCAAATTCTATACAGTTGTTTTATTTGCTTTGATTTCAACAATTTTTGTGTTTATCGTGTCAATCGTTTTAGGAATGATCTATTCCGATTATAATGAAATTTCCATCATATTTTCCGACCTGGAGTATCTTATTGCATTTTTTGTAAAACTCATGGGATTCTTTTCTTTTGGTCTTTTTCTGGGTATGCTGATCAAACGATCTGCTTTTGCCGTCGGTGCCATGCTGATCTGGTTTTTTGCAGAGACCATTGGTTATAATATTTTAAAATGGAATGTCTTCAGAGGAACTGATATTGCCGATAACATCTTCCAATTTGTGCCTCTTAAAGCCATGTGGAATCTAATAGATGAGCCTTTTTCAAGATTGAATGCGGTGAGGACCCTTGCCAATCAGATAGGTGAAGATATCAGTGCTGAACACGGGGTTCAATTGTATGAAATATTGATAGTACTGGGTTGGACCTTTATTTTTATTTACGGTTCCTACTATTTATTAAAGATCCGAGACTTGTAAATTAGTTGATTGAATATGCTATTTTTGCCACATGCAATTTCAATTAGAATCTGATTTTAAACCTACCGGAGATCAACCTAAGGCCATAGAAGAGTTGGTCAAAGGAATCCTTGACCAGGAAAAATACCAGGTGCTTTTGGGAGTCACTGGTTCCGGTAAGACTTTTACAGCTGCCAATGTAGTTGAAAGCGTACAAAAACCCACCCTTGTATTGGCCCATAACAAGACCTTGGCAGGCCAGTTATATTCAGAATTTAAGCAATTCTTTCCCAATAATGCGGTGGAATATTTTGTATCCTATTATGACTATTACCAGCCAGAAGCTTTTATACCCACTACAGGTCTTTATATAGAAAAAGACCTTTCCATCAACGAAGAGATCGAAAGAATGCGTCTCAGCACAACCTCTTCTTTGCTTTCGGGAAGAAGGGATGTATTGGTTGTAGCCTCTGTTTCTTGCTTGTATGGAATCGGAAACCCGGTTGAATTCAAGAAAAACGTCATTGACATTGAAGTTGGGCAAAGTATTGCCAGAACAAGATTTTTGCACCAACTTGTTACAAGTTTATATTCAAGAACCGAAGAAGAAGCTAAAAGTGGCACCTTTAGGGTAAAGGGAGATACGATTACCATTTATCCCTCCTATGGAGAATACGGCTTTCGAATACATTTCTTTGGCGATGAAATTGAAGAGATTGAAAGCTTCGACCTGATCAGCAGTGAAATCATCGATTCTTTTGAAAACTTAACGATCTATCCGGCCAACCTCTTTGTAACTTCTCCGGATGTCTTACAAAATGCCATTCACGAAATTCAGGATGACCTGATGAAGCAAATAGATTTTTTTCAAGAATCAGGAAGACCTCTTGAGGCCAAGAGATTGAAGGAAAGAACAGAATTCGATTTGGAAATGATTCGTGAATTAGGTTACTGCAGCGGAATCGAGAACTATTCGAGGTATTTGGATGGAAGAACCGCTGGAACCAGACCATTTTGTTTGCTTGATTATTTTCCAAATGATTATTTGATGCTTGTCGATGAAAGTCATGTCACTATTCCTCAGGTACACGCCATGTACGGTGGAGACAGGTCAAGAAAAGAGAATCTTGTTGAATATGGGTTTAGACTTCCCGCCGCCATGGACAACCGACCTTTAAAATTCGAAGAATTTGAGGCCATACAAAATCAAGTGATCTATATTAGTGCAACTCCTGCAGATTACGAATTACAGCATAGTGAAGGTGTATTTGTGGAACAGGTGATCCGTCCTACAGGACTACTGGACCCTGAAATAGAGGTCAGGCCAAGTTCAAATCAGATAGATGATCTTATTGAGGAAATTCAACAGCGCATTGAAGTTGATGAAAGAATACTTGTCACAACGCTTACCAAAAGGATGGCTGAAGAGCTCACAAAGTATTTATCCAGAATACACATTCGATGCAGGTATATCCATTCCGATGTGGATACGCTGGAAAGAATAGAGATCATGACCGACCTG
>CBDULU010000204.1:0-4578 GCA_965368155.1 uncultured Flavobacteriaceae bacterium | reverse complement strand
TATGCCAAGCAAAGAAGTGGTTAGGGGATAGGTGATCTGGTCATCAATATCCTGAGGCGACCTGCCTTCCCATTTGGTAAATACGATTTGTTGGTTCTCTCCAATATCAGGAATGGCATCTACAGCCACAGGATTACTGGGCAAAAATCCCGTATCCCATTGAAAAGGTGCATGTACAATACCCCATCCTACAAATAGCAGGAGTAGTAACAAGGCAACAAGTTTGTGTTCGATTAAAAATTTAATGCTTTTGTTCAGCATGGTTTTTGGTCATTAAACTATGAGACAATAATGTTGTGAAAACACCTTATATAACAATTCATCTCAAGGAACTTCGTCCATAAGATGAAAGGGTCTTATCGTTTAAAAATCAAATTAAATATTCCTCGTCAAGCTGGTATAATTTCCTGACCAGAGGCGGCGGTAAGTAGTCCTGATGAGAAGTTATTGTTTCTTCAGGAATTTCAAAAAGTTGGGTATACGTAGTTAAAAAGACAGCCGCAAATAGTTGCTGGTCCATTTGAAGCTCAAGACTCAGTTTTAATTCATCCTGGCCTTCAATGGTCAATTGCTTATCAGAACAACAATTCTTTTTAACTGCAGAGCAATCATCCGAAGTATTTTGAGTTTGTGGCATTTCCATCCCGCAAGTCTCAGCTTCTACAAAATAACTGGTATCCACTAAGGTGTCACCACAATAGTGCATATGCATGGTAAAAGACATCGTAGAGATTAATACGACGAAAGCCATGGTCAGGGCAGTTATTTTATGAATCATTTCCTTCATAGATCAGACAAAACTACAATAAAATTGTTCAACTTATATGCTTTAACAAAAAAATAACGGAGTTAGTAAGCTGTTTATTAAAGCGTAACAGTCAGCGATATAACGGTTTAAGCTTGTTGATATTGTAAGGCTATTGGCCATTCGCAGATGAAGAACAGTCGATAAAAGAAGATAATTATTCGTTATTTTGCCAAAGAAAAGTTAAAGTCATGATCAGCGTAGTCGCAGCCATCATCAAAAAAAACGATACCTACTTCCTTGCTCGAAGAGCACCGCATAAGGACCATCCGGGAAAATGGGAGTTTCCTGGTGGTAAGATAAATGAGGGAGAAAAGCCTGAGAAAGCCTTGGAAAGAGAATTGTTTGAAGAATTTGGCGTTTTGACCAAGACGGGTAAACATATAATTACGCATCAATGTGATTATGAAACTTTTCAGATAGAATTGATGGCTTATGAAGTCATATATATAGGAGGAACTTTTCAACTAACCGATCACGATCAGATTGCTTGGGTAAGTTTGGAAGATATTGAACATTATGACCTTTCTGAGGCTGATGTGGGGATTTGGCAGGCATTATAGCTTTATTGCGATATGCTAAAAAAATTACTATATTTACTTCCAAGACTTATAAACCTTAGCTTAAGCCCTTGTTTTATACGATTTTTACAATTTTAAATATTGTTCAAATTTTCAAATTCAGCGCAACAAGTTGCATGTTTATGGCTTTAATTACTTTTAATTTTCAATTAACAAAATTTTAACAAGCAAAGGCTTGTTGGTAAATGGGTTTAAAAATAAATCCATTCAATTTAAACCTCATTTATATGAAAAGAAGAAATTTTATTCAGCTATCCGGTATGGGAGCAGGTGCTTTAATGGTGCCAATGTCAATGATGGGAAATAATATTTCCGCAGAAGCTTTATTGGCCCCAGGTATGGATGTGATCGTCAAAAAAAGAATGGCAGATGTCGCTCTTAATACGGCCAAATCTATGGGTGCCACTTATGGCGATGCCAGAATTGGTAGGTATCTCAATCAATATGTGTTTACCAGAGAAGACAAAGTGCAAAATGTTGTGAATACTGAATCCTTTGGAATAGGGATCAGGGTAATCGCCAATGGAACCTGGGGGTTTGCCTCAACAAATGATGTGACCGAAGATGGTATTAAAAATGCCACAATGCAAGCAGTAGCCATCGCAAAGGCGAATTCAAGAATTCAAAAAGAGGATGTTAAGCTGGCACCGGTTGAATCATACGGAGAGGTATCCTGGAAAACACCTATCAAAAAAGATTTTAAGGAAGTACCGGTGGGTGAAAAAGTAGACCTTTTGCTTACAGCGAATGCTGCAGCGATGGATAATGGAGCAAATTTTGTCAATTCGGCTTTATTTATGGTCAATGAGCAAAAATATTTTGCATCAACTGAAGGCTCTTATATTGATCAGGATGTTCATAGGATCTGGCCAACATTCGGAGTTACAGCGATTGATCGTGGGGCAGGGAAGTTCAAATCCCGTCAGGCTTTGAGTGCGCCAATGGGTCTTGGCTATGAATATATGGACGGGCTCGAAAGTGAAAAACTGGAAGGACCTGAAGGATTAAGATTATACAGAAATAGTTATGATATTGTAGAAGATGCGACTTTGGCTGCAAAACAAGCCAAACAAATGCTAAGTGCTAAATCTGTTGAAGCAGGAAAATACGACCTTGTACTTGAACCAAACCACCTTGGTTTAACGATCCATGAATCTGTTGGACATCCATTGGAATTGGATCGTGTATTGGGATATGAAGCAAATTATGCTGGAACAAGTTTTGCGACGCTTGACAAAATGCAATCCAAAACATTTAAATACGGAAGTGATTTAGTGAATCTTGTGGCAGATAAATTACAACCAGGATCACTTGGAGCAGTAGGATATGATGATGAAGGTGTAAAAACAAAAGAATGGGATCTCGTTAGAAATGGAATTTTGACGAATTACCAGGCCATTCGCGATCAGGTTCATATGATTGGGCAAAATGAATCTCATGGATGTTGCTATGCACAGAGTTGGAACGATGTTCAGTTCCAGAGAATGCCTAATGTTTCATTGGAACCAGGAAAAGAGAAATACACTATCAATGATATGATCAAGGATGTTGAAAAAGGAATTTATATTGCCGGAAGGGGTTCTTATTCCATCGATCAACAGCGTTATAACTTCCAATTTGGTGGTACTGTTTATTATGAGATAAAAGACGGGAAAATAGTAGGTATGCTTGATGATGTTGCATACCAATCTAATACCCAGGAATTTTGGAATTCATGTGTAAAAATATGTGACAAGAGTGATTACCGTATGTTTGGATCATTTTTCGATGGCAAAGGGCAACCTTCTCAAATTAGTGCTGTATCACACGGTAGTTCAACCTCGAGGTTTAACAATGTTAATGTGATCAATACGGGAAGAAGTATTTAATCAATCGTTTTACAAATAATAAAAACATTATGGCAATATATACAAAAGAAGAAGCAAGGCAAATTTTGGAAAAAGCACTTAGCTTTTCGACTGCAGATGCCTGCGAAATAAATATTAGTGGTAGTGAAAGCGGCAACATTCGTTATGCTCGTAACACGGTTTCCACTTCTGGTCACAGATCTAACCAAGAGTTGGTAGTTCAGTGCAATTATGGACAAAAGGTGGGAACTGCCACCATTGATGAATTTGACGATGCGTCACTTAAAAAAGTAGTAGAAAGGGCCCAAGAGCTTGCTAAACTATCACCTGAAAATCCTGAGTTTATGGGCCCATTAGGGCCACAGGAATATGATGAAGGAATAGAGTATAGCGAGGCAACAGCGAACATAACCCCGGAATTTAGAACCAAGGTAGCCGAAAGTAGCATTGACCCAGCAGCTGCCAAAGATGTAACTTCAGCAGGATTTTTTAATGATTCGGTAGGTTTTGAAGCCATGATCAATTCTAAAGGACTTTTTGCATACAATAAAAGCACCTCTACAGATTTTACTGTTACCATGCGAACTAATGATGGAACCGGATCAGGTTGGGTAACCAGAGACTTTAATGATGTTTCGAAATTTGATGCTGCTGAAGCATCGAATACTGCAATTGATAAAGCAATTCTATCAAAAGAAGCCAAGGCAATTGAGCCGGGTAAATACACTGTAATCTTAGAACCTGCGGCTTCAATAGGATTATTGAGAAATATGTTTCGCTCATTGAATGCAAGGAGAGCTGATGAGGGTAGAAGTTTTATGTCAAAAGAAGGTGGAGGAACCAAATTAGGCGAAAAAATTGTTGATGAACGTGTCAATGTATATTCTGATCCGCTTCATCCTGATGTTCCAACTTCTACATGGAATGGAGAAGGAATGCCATTGAAGAAGACAGTTTGGCTTGAAAATGGTGTTGTTAAAAATTTAGCATACGGAAGGTTTTGGGCAAAAGAAAAAGGAGTAGATCCAGTTCCTTTTCCTCCAAATGGAATTATGGAAGGTGGAGATGCTTCTTTAGAAGATCTGATCAAGAGCACTAAAAAAGGAATCCTGGTAACACGTCTGTGGTATATCAGAAGTGTTGATCCTCAAACACTCTTATATACAGGGCTTACGAGAGATGGAACTTTCTATATTGAGAATGGTAAGATCAAGCATCCTGTTAAAAATTTCAGATTTAATGAGAGCCCGATCATCATGCTTAATAATCTTGAAACTTTAGGGAAGCAGGTAAGAATAGATGGGAATCTAATACCTTATATGAAGATAAGGGATTTCACTTTCAC